>RGNC01000085.1 GCA_010029175.1 Synechococcaceae bacterium WB8_1B_136
ATCGCGAAGCCCGTCGCGAACTGGATCAGGAAGCAGACCAGCGTGATGCCGCCCAGGCAATAGAAGATGTTGACGTGGGGCGGCACGTACTTCGACGCGACGTCGTCGACGATTTCCTGGATGTCCAGGCGCTCGTTGAACCAGTCGTAGACGGGCGAGGACTGACCGCCGGAGGCGGGTGAGGAGTTCGCCATGCAGCGAGGGGGTTTGGTTGGCAGAGTCTACCGATCGCCTCCAACCGCCCGTGAGCGCCCCCGCCGCCGCCAAGCCCGAGCCTGAAGCGCCGCCTGAAGCGGCCGGCCCGCGGCTGGGGAGCCGACTGCGGGGCCTGCTGGCCTGGGCGCTGGTGGTGGTGCTGAGCCTGCCGGCAGGCGCTGCACCGGCCCTGGCCCTCAACGACGCCCAGCAGCTGGTGGTGGAGAGCTGGCGGCTGGTGAACCAGAGCTACGTGGATCCCGATCGCTTCGAGGCCATTGGCTGGAAGCGCCTGCGCCAGAAGACGCTGGAGCGCCCGATCGCCACCAGCACCGATGCCTACGACGCCATCGACGCCATGCTGGCTCCGATCGGCGACCCCTACACCCGGCTGCTGCGTCCGGCGGACTACGCCAGCCTGCGCTCCAACACCCAGGGCACCGTGAGCGGCGTGGGGATGCAGCTGGGGATCCGCAGCGGCGACCCGGCCATTGTGGTGATCGCGCCCCTGGAGGGATCCCCCGCCGATGAGGCCGGGATCGCCAGCGGCACCGAGGTGGTGCGGGTGGATGGCACGGCCACGTACGAACTGGGGCTGGAAGCCACAGCCGCCCGGCTGCGCGGCCCCGCCGGATCCCGGGTGCTGCTAGAGATCCGCCCGCCCGGCGGCCGGCTGAAGGAGCTGGAGCTCACCCGCCGGGATGTGGACCTGAAACCGGTGCGCAGCCGGCTGCTCAGCGCCAACGGACAACGGCTGGGCTACCTGCGCATCACCCAGTTTTCAGAACCGGTGCCCCAGCAGGTGCAGGAGGCCCTGCAGCAGTTTCAAGGCGAGGGCATCGATGGCCTGATCCTGGATCTGCGCAACAACTCCGGCGGACTGGTGCGTGCCGGGCTGGCCGTGGCCAACGCCCTGCTGGATGGTGCGCCGATTGTGGAAACGGTGAACCGCGACGGCTTCAGCGATGCCGAGCGGGCCCAGGCGGGCCTGGTCTATGGCGGGCCGATGCTCACCCTGGTGAACGGCGGCACCGCCAGCGCCAGTGAAATCCTGGCGGGGGCGCTGCAGGACAACGGCCGCTCGCCCCTGCTGGGCAGCCGCACCTTTGGCAAGGGCCTGATCCAGACGCTGATCGGCCTGGGGGGCGACGGCAGCGGACTGGCGGTGACCGTGGCCCGCTACGTGACGCCGAGGGGCCGCGACATCCAGAACCTGGGCATTGAGCCGGACCAGCTGCTGCCTGAACCTGAGCCCCTGGATCCGGGGGGCAAGGACGACCGCTGGCTGGAGATGGCCGTGAATCAGCTGAGCGCGCCAGCCCAGCAACCGATCACCGGCGGCAGCATTGCGGCATGAGCCCGCGCACCTACCACGACCCCCTGCACGGGGCGATCCGCCTGGATCACAGCCAGCCGGCCGAGGCCCTGGCCATCCGCCTGATCGACACCGCCCCCTTCCAGCGGCTGCGGCGCATCCGCCAGCTGGGCCCGGCCTACCTCACCTTCCACGGGGCGGAATCCAGCCGCTTCACCCATTCCCTGGGGGTGCTGCACCTGGCCCGCCAGGCCCTGGATAGCCTGATTCAGCTGGCGCCGGAACTCCAGGTGCATGCCGGGGTGCTCTACGCCGCGGCCCTGTTGCACGACGTGGGCCACGGGCCCCTCAGCCACTCCGGCGAGGAGATGTACGGCCTGCATCACGAGGCCTGGTCGGGCCGCCTGGTGCGGGAGCATCCGGCCCTGCGGGAGCCGCTGGAGGCCTTCGCCGCCGGAACCGCCGATGCCGTGGCCGATCTGCTGGCTCATGGCCGCTACGGAAATCCGGCGATCAAGGCCCTGGTGAGCAGCCAGCTGGACTGCGACCGGCTCGACTACCTGCTGCGCGACAGCTACAGCACCGGCACCAGCTATGGCCGGCTGGATCTGCAGCGGATTCTGGCGGCCCTCACCATTGCCCCCGACGGGGGCCTGGCCCTGCACCCCAAGGGCCTGATGGCGGTGGAGCACTACCTGGTGGTGCGCAATCTGATGTATCGCAGCGTGTACAACCACCGCCTCAACGTGGTGTGCAACTGGCTGCTCAGCCAGACCATCGCCACCGCACGGCGCCTTGGCCCCGCTCAGGTGTGGGCCGATGGGGCGATGGCCTGCTGGCTGTGGAGGCCCAGGGAGCTCGACCTGGACACCTACCTCGCCAATGACGACATCCGCACCGGCTACCACCTGCAGCGCTGGGGCGAGGAGGGGCCGCCACCGCTGCAGGAGCTGTGCCGGCGTCTGCTGGAGCGGCAACTGCTCAAGGCCACCGACGTGAGCGCCCTGACGGCGCAACAGCGGCTGGAGTTCCTGGCCCGGGCGCGCCAGCTGAGCGAGGCGGCGGGCCTGGTGGCGGAGCGCTGCTGCGGGCTGCACCAGCAGCAGAACCGCGGCTATCACCCCTACAAGGGCGGGCTGCGGCTGTGGGATGGCCAGCAGCTCGGGGCCCTGGAGCAGCGTTCGGCCCTGGTGCGCAGCCTGATCCAGCCCACGGAAACGGCCTGGCTGATCCATCCGGCCGACGTGAGCGCCCCCCTGCGGCGCGAGTTGGCCGCTGCTGCCTAGGTTGACCGCCATGGCACCACAGCCCCTTGTCCTGCAGCTGGCCACCCGGGCCAACATCCAGGCCACTGCCCTCGATGAGCTGCGCTGCGCCCTGGGGGCGAAACCAACCCCGGGTGGAGCGGTGCTCCAGGCCGCCGATCGCAGCCTCACCCTGCCGGAGCTGCGGGCGATTCAACAGCTGCTGGCCGCTGAGGGCCTGGAGCTGCTGCAGGTGGAGGGCGCCGAGCCCAGCAGCCTGGTGGCGGCCGCCGCCCTGGGGTTGAGCACCCATTTCACCCGCGCCAGCGGCGGCGCCGGGGAGGCCCCCAGCCCAACAAACGCGGCGTTGACCATTCACCAGGGCACCCTGCGGTCGGGCGATCACCTGCAGGTGCAGGGCTCCGTGTTGCTGCTGGGGGACGTGAACCCGGGGGCTCGCATCAGCGCCATCGGCGATGTGCGGGTGTGGGGCAGGCTGCGGGGCATCGCCCATGCCGGCTGCCAGGGCAACGAGCAGGCCCGGATCGTGGCGCTGCAGCTGCGGCCGCTGCAGCTGCGGATCGCCGGCAGCGTGGCGCGGGGGCCGGAGGATCTGCCCCCGGCGGGATTCTGCGAGGAGGCCGTGCTGCTGGACGGAGCGATCACGATCCGCCCGGCCGAACCGCTCTGGCCGGCCAGCCCCTAGCCCGCGCCGGGATCAGCGGTTGATCCAGCCCAGCCCCCCCAGCACCCCGGCCACGGCCATGAACCACAGGGGCGAGATGCGGGTGCGCAACATCAACACGCACACCAACACCGAGACGCCGTAGGCCAGGGGGCCGTGGTCGGCGGTTTGCAGGATCTTGAGGCCCACGGCGAACAGGATGCCGAGGGTGATCGGCCCCATGCCGCGCTCGAAGGCAATGCGCCAGGGGGAATCCTTGAAGCGGTTCCAGCCCAGGGCCGCCGCCACCATCAACAACGTGGAAGGCAACAGGATCGCCGCCTCGGCGGCCACACCACTGAGCAGAGCCCAACCCGGCCCTTCCCGCCAGGCGGCACCCATGCCCAGCAGGCCCACGATCATCGAACTGGGCCCGGGGGCCGCCTCGGCGATGGCGTAGATGTCGGCGAACTGGCTGTCGGTGAGCCAGCAGTATTGGCCCACGCTCAGGTGGTGATACTCGGCCAGGAGGGTGTTGCCGCCCCCCAGGGAAAAGAGCGAGAGGCTGAGAAAGTCCCAGATCACGGCCAGTAGCTGGCGCCAATCGCTGAGATCGGCGGGATGGCACACCGCGCTCATGGACCACCGGCGGCCTTGCCGCGGGGCCAGTACCAGGCCATGGCCAGGGGACCGCTCGCCAACACCACCGGGATCAGACGGACGTGGAACACCGCCAGGGCCAGAAACACCGCCACGGCAAAGGTCAGGGCCACGGCATCGCGCCAGTATTCATCCAGGATTTTGAAGCCCATCGAGAGGGCCATCCCGCCGGCGGCGGCGACCACGCCCGCCAGCACCCGGTCGACGGCCGGAACGATGTGCAGATAGAAGTAGGCGAGCCCCAGCAGCATCAACAGGCTGAAGGGCAGCAGCAGCATCCCCGCCAGAGCCACCAGGGCACCGGCCAGCCCCTGGAAGCGCGCACCGATGTAGACGGCCATGTTGATCTGATTCGGGCCGGGGAACAGCCGCGCCACGGTGAGGCCGGTGATGAACTCCTCGTTGCTCATCCAGCGGCGCTGCTCCACCACGATCCGCTGGCTCCAGGCGGAAAGTCCCCCCCCGAACGACGAGAGGGCCACCTGCAGCATCCCCATGAATAGCTGGCGGCGGCTGGGGACGATCCCGTCGGCGCCGGCGATCGGTTCCATCAGTGATGCACGAAGTGGGGATCAGGGGGCAGCTCCCCCTCCTCGTGGAAGGTGGGATCGAGGGGATCGGGGGCGCTGTACTTCTTGGCCTCCTGCCAGTCGGCCTCGAACGTGGCCCGCAGCCGATCCACCACGGCGGGAGCATCCACCTCGATGCCGAGCTCACGGCGCAGGTCGAAGGCGCTGCGGTCGATGTTCATCGAGCCGGTCATGGCGGAGGTGCCATTGATCAGGATCAACTTGGCGTGCAATTTGAGCTGCTTCTGGCGACGCACCTTCACGCCGAACCGCTCCATCAGGCGCAGGGAGCTGAAGGTGTCGTAGATGTCCCAGTCGCTGATGCCGTGCTTGCCGCCGCACAGCACCCGCACCTTCACGCCCCGCTCCCGGGCCGCGATGATCCGCTCCAGGATCACCGCATCCACAAACTTGGGGTGCTGGATCCAGAGGGTGGTGGTGGCGGCATCGATGATGCGAGCCATCTGGCCGCGGCTGTGGGCACTGCTCCACACCAGCCCCGCATCCAGGCGAGGCACGAAGAACTGGCGGTGCCAGTCGGCCTCGAAGCCGTTGATCACCTGCTCGATCGCCACCGGATCGTGGGTCACCACGCCGTAGTCGCGGGTCTCGGTGAAGTACTTGTCGGCGAAGTTGAAGGTGGCGATCAGGGCGGCATGGCCGTCCACCACCATCGATTTCTCGTGGGTCACGGGGAAGGCCTCGCTGGTCCAGGCCGTCTCGATGTCCCAGCTCTGCAGGCGGGCAAAGGCCTCGTCGTTCCAGCGGTCGCCGCCGGAGGTGTGGGGATTGAGCATCACCCGCACCCGCACTCCCCGCTGCCGGGCCCTCAGCAGCGCCTGCTCAATGTCCTCGCTCTGCAGCTTGAACTGCTTGAGCAGCAGCTGCTCGCGGGCCTGGTCGATCAGCTCCACCACCGCTGCACCGCCGTCGTCGGGCATCACCAGCAGGCGCTGGAGCGGCGCGGTGGTGGAGAGCATGGCTGAACTGCTGGGATTCAACGTTTTTAATCCCTGGGGCGCCGGCTGCCCAGTGGCAGGAGCACGCGAAAAACACCGAGGTTGGCCTTAATCTGCCGCGATGTCAGACCGTCCTGTGGCCCGCTACATCCTGATCTGCTCCGGCAAGGGCGGCGTGGGCAAGACCACCCTCACCGCCAACCTGGGCATTGCCCTGGCCAAGCAGGGCCAGCGCACCGCCGTGCTCGATGCCGACTTCGGCCTGCGCAACCTGGATCTGCTGCTGGGGCTGGAGAATCGCATCGTCTACACCGCCCAGGAGGTGCTGGCGGGCAGCTGCCGCCTGGAGCAGGCCCTGGTGAAGCACAAGCAGGAGCCCAACCTGGCCCTGCTGCCGGCGGGGAACCCGCGCATGCTGGAGTGGCTGAAGCCCGACGACATGAAGCGCATCGCCGCCATGCTCGGCGAGAGCTTCGACATCGTGCTGATCGACTGTCCGGCCGGCATCGAGGATGGCTTCAAGAACGCTGTGGCCGCAGCCCAGGAAGCGATCGTGATCACCACCCCGGAGGTGTCCGCCGTGCGGGACGCCGACCGGGTGATCGGCCTGCTCAACACCGAGGGCATCAAGCCGATCCAGCTGGTGCTCAACCGGGTGCGGCCCAAGATGATGGCCAACCAGGAAATGCTGGCGGTCGACGACGTGACCGACATCCTGGCCCTGCCGCTGCTGGGGTTGGTGCTGGAGGACGAGCAGGTGATCGTGAGCACCAACCGCGGCGAACCGCTCACCCTCAACGGCAGCAACTCCCCGGCCGCCCAGGCGTACACGAATGTGGCCAAGCGCCTCTGCGGCGAGGAGGTGCCCCTGATCGATCCCGCCAAGGCCCGCAAGGGGCTGCGCGCCAAGCTCGGCCGGCTGATGCAAACCAAGATCTTCTGAACTGATGACCCTGCGCGATTTCGTCAACAAACTGCTGGGTCGTCAGCCTGCCAGCGCCGCCACCGCCAAGCAGCGGCTGCAACTGGTGCTCGCCCACGACCGCAGCGACCTCAACCCCGAGCTGCTCGAGCAGATGCGGCGCGAGATTCTCGAGGTGGTGAGCCGCTACGTGGAGATCGACCTGGAGGAGGGCGACGTGAGCCTGGAAACCGAAGACCGGGTGACCGCCCTGGTGGCCAACCTGCCGATCAAGCGGGCCAAGGCCGTGGTGAATCCCGCCGAGGCCGATGGCGAGGCCGCCGATCCGGTCTGGACGGCCAGCCGGGCCTGACTCCTCAGATCAGGGGAATCCTCTGGGGGTGTAGCGACGTTCCCATGGCCCCCAACCTCTGTGCGATCACCACGGCAGAACACCTGGTGCTGCAACGGCTGCTGCAGGGTCTCAGCAACAAGGCCATCGCGTCAGCCCTGGTTCTCAGCCCGCGAACCGTGGAGAGCCACATCTCCCACCTCCTGGCCAAGACCGGTTGCCACAACCGCACCCAGCTGCTGCTGTGGGCGCTGACCGAGCGATAAAGTGCCTTAGGGCTGCAGCAGCGGCCGCCATGCCGGCTTAGCTCAGTGGTAGAGCAGCGCTTTTGTAAAGCGAAGGCCATCGGTTCAAATCCGTTAGCCGGCTTGAAGGCTCAGATCCGTTGCAGACCTGTGCTGGCAGGGGTTCTGAGCGACCGCTCAGCCCGCCCTGAACACCGGCGGTTGATTTTGGGGCTGATCAATGGGTTGTTCAATCGGTTGATTCATGCGGCTCTGCCCAACCACTTCACGATCCTCCACCGCTCGAGCGCAGGACTCTGGCGGCCATGGCAGTAGCCGCTAAAACGGTCCCGCTCCGCTGTTGGCCTCGTGGCTGCCTTCCGCGTTCGCTCCGAATGGCTATCGCTGCTGCTGATATGGCCCTTGGCGAGCTGGGCACAGATGCCACTCCTTCCCATGGCACTGCCGCCGCCGCCCATGCCGGAGCGCGTGCCTCCGGAAACCCCAGTTGCAGAGCTGGCACCCAGCCCCGGCCCCTGGACGGCCGAGACCCCGGCCCCGGTGAGCCTGGTGTACCCCCTGGCCCGACCGGCCACCGAGGTGGATCCCTACGGCTGGCGCTACTCAGAAGCCCGTCAGCTCTGGCGCATGCATGCGGGTCAGGATCTGATCGCCCCAGCCGGCACTGCGGTGCTCGCGATGCTGCCGGGCCGGGTGATGCTGGCGGAAGAGCGCGACGGCTACGGCCTCACGCTGGTGCTTGACCACGGCGGCGGCTGGCAGAGCCTCTATGCCCATCTGCAGAACACGCCGTTACTGGTGGGAACCCAGGTGGCAGCCGGGGCGCCCGTGGGCCAGGTGGGCCAGAGCGGCCGAGCCACTACCGCGCACCTGCATGTGGAATTGCGGCGTCGCACGGCCCAGGGCCTGATGGCCGTGAACCCCACGGCGCTGCTGGAGCAGGCTGCGGGGATGGCTGCCGTACCACGGTGACGGCGTTCACGGTCTGGGGCTGCAGCGGCGCCAATGCTCCCTCCGTCACTTCTACTGGCGTGGCCCCGGGAATCAGGCGAAGGTGAATAAGAGTCCAAATCCGGCCAGACTGTCCGGGGACTCCAACACGCAACTAATCCACCACACACCCGAGCAGATCATCC
>RGNC01000086.1 GCA_010029175.1 Synechococcaceae bacterium WB8_1B_136
CTCCAGGTTGGCTGTGACGCGGCTGTTGCCGATGCCCTCGGTGATCGAGCTGCCCTCACTCGCCAGGCTGCCGTCGGTGGCCCAGCTGTAGAGGGCGCTGCCGTTGGGATCCGCCAGCACGCAGCGCACCGCGGGGTTCTGCTGCTTGAGGTAGAGCGCCACACCCGCGTAGGTGCCGCCGGTGCCGGTGGCCGCCACCCAGGCATCCACCTTGCCCTCCGTTTGCTGCCAGATCTCCGGACCGGTGGAGTTGTAGTGGGCGCGGCGGTTGGCCAGGTTGTCGAACTGGTTGGCCCACACGGCCCCGGGCGTTTCGGCGGCGATACGGCCCGAGAGCTTCACGTAGTTGTTGGGGTCGCGGTAGGGCACCGCCGGCACCGTGCGCACCTCGGCCCCCAGGCTGCGCAGCAGGCCGATCTTCTCCGCCGACTGGGTGTCGGGAATCACGATCAGGGCCCGGTAGCCGCGGGCATTGCAGAGGTGGGTGAGGCCGATGCCGGTGTTGCCGGCGGTGCCCTCCACCACGGTGCCGCCGGGCTGGAGCAGCCCCTGCTCCTCGGCCTCCAGCAGGATCCCCAGGGCGGCGCGATCCTTCACGGAACCGCCGGGGTTCATGAACTCCGCCTTGCCAAGGATCTCGCAGCCGGTGCGATCACTGAGGGCGTTGAGCCGGATCAGCGGCGTGTGGCCAACGGCGCCCACGAAGCCGGAGGTGATGCCGCCCATCGCCACGCCTGTTGCCCTCGCATTGGTGGGGGGATCGTAGGGGCGCCTGACACCTCGGCCGCAGACTCCTAGGGTCGCCTCAGACACACCGCCCTGATGGCGTTTTCCCCCACCGCCTCCGCCCTGCTGCAGCGGTTAGGGGAGGTGAGGAGCCAGAGCGAGCGGCTGATCGCCGGCCTGGAACCGGAAGACCTCTGCCTGCAGGGCATGGCCGATGCCAGCCCCCCCAAGTGGCACCTGGGCCACACCAGCTGGTTCCTCGAGGAATTCCTGCTCAAGGCGCCTCAGCTGGCTCCGCTGCTGCCCGGCCATGAACCCAGCGACAGCCTCTGGGGCTACCTGTTCAACAGCTACTACGACGCAGTGGGGGCCCGGCACCCCAGGCCCCAGCGGGGCCTGCTCACCCGCCCGCCGCTGGCGGCGGTACTGGCCTGGCGCCAACGGGTGACGGACTCCCTGGAGCAGCTGATCGAGCAGCTGCAGGGGTGGGACCTCGCCGCCGCCCAGCCCTGGCTGGAGCTGGTGGAGCTGGGTCTGCAGCACGAACAGCAGCACCAGGAGCTGCTGCTGATGGACCTGCTGGATGGCTTCAGCCGCAACCCCCTGGAGCCCGTGGCCTATCCGCCCGGCGCCGGCGGCATGGAGCCCGAGGCCGTGTACGAACGCGGCGCCGCAGGGGCCCAGCCCAACCTGAGCTGGATCCCCTGTACGGGAGGGCTGGTGGAGATCGGCCATCCGGGGGGCAGCGGCGGCCCCGGGCCCTCGCCCGGCGGCTTCCATTTCGACAACGAGGGCCCCCGTCATCGCGTGTGGCTCGACCCCTTCGCCATCGCCGATCGGCTGGTGAGCAACGCGGAGTTCGAGGCCTTCATCGCCGACGGCGGTTACCGGCGGCCGGAGCTGTGGCTGAGCGAGGGCTGGGCGGTGGTGCAGCAACGGGGTTGGCAGGCGCCCCGCTACTGGCGCGGCGCCTGGGAGTTCACCCTGGCGGGCCGGCGGCCGCGCCAGCCCCAGGCGCCGGTGCGGCACCTGAGCTGGTTTGAAGCCGATGCCTACGCCCGCTGGGCCGGAGCCCGGCTGCCCAGCGAAGCGGAATGGGAAGTGGCGGCCGCAGCGGGCCTGCCCCAGGCCTACGGCCTGGTGTGGCAGTGGACCGGCAGCCCCTACCGCCCCTATCCCGGTTTCCAGCCGGCGGCGGGGGCCGTGGGGGAATACAACGGCAAATTCATGAGCTCCCAGGTGGTGCTGCGGGGCAGCTGCTTCCTCACGCCACCGGGGCACGCGCGGCTCACCTACCGCAACTTCTATCCACCGGCGAGTCGCTGGATGGCCAGTGGCCTGCGGCTGGCCCGGGGGGGAGCGGCGCAACCGTGCTGATCGACCTCCATCCGGCCCCAGCGGACATGCGACGCCTGGTGATCGAGGGCCTGAGCCGCTCCCCCAGGCAGCTGCCGGCCTGGTTTCTTTACGACGCCGAGGGCTCGCGCCTGTTCGAGCAGATCTGCCAGCAGCCCGAATACAGCCTCACCGCCACCGAGACAGCCCTGCTGGAGCGGGAAGCAGCAGCGATCGTCGCCAGCCTCGGCCCCGGCACCCTGGTGGAATTCGGCGCCGGCAGTGCCCGCAAGGTGAGTCCGCTGCTGGCGGCCATGGAAGCCAGCGGCCAGCAGAGCGCCTACGTGGCCCTCGACATCAGCGCCGAGCACCTGCAAAGCGCCTGTGATCAGCTGCAGCGGCGGCATCCCACCGTGCCGATCCTGGGCATCTGCTGTGATTACAGCCGCCTGGAGGCCCTGCCGGCCCATCCACTGCTGAGCGGGCCAGCGCACCTGGGCTTCTTCCCCGGCAGCTCCCTGGGCAACTTCACCCCGGCGGAGGCCCGGGCGCTGCTGGCCCAGTTCCGGCGGCTGCTGGGGCCCGCCGGTCAGCTGCTGATCGGCATCGATCAGCCCAAGGCCGTGGCACGGCTGGAGGCGGCCTACAACGATGCCGCCGGCGTGTCGGCGGCCTTCGCCCGCAACCTGCTGACGCGGCTGAACCGGGATCTGGGGGCCAATTTCGATCTGGGGGCCTTTCGCTACCGGGCCCGCTGGATCCCCGAGGCGAGCTGGATCGAGATGGCCCTGATCAGCGAGCGCGAGCAGACCGTGACCGTGGCAGATCGCCCATGGCGGTTCACCGCCGGGGAAGCACTGATCACCGAGACCAGTGCCAAATACACCCCCGAGGCCTTCCTGGCGCTGGCGGCGCAAGCGGGCTGGCAGGGCGCGGGGCGCTGGAGCGATCCCGCCGGCGATCTGTCGCTGCACCGTCTGGTGCAGGCAGACTGACGCCATCGCAGAACCGCCATGTCGAGGGAAGATCAGCGCCGCGCCGTGCGGGAACTGCGGGAAGGGCTGATCAGCCAGCTGGAGCAGCTCTATGGCGCCGCCTTCGAGTCGCTCGCCAGCCAGGACCTCGGCGAGGGCGGCATCGCCCGCCTCACCCAGTTGCTGCTGCGCTCCCGCGAGGCCGCCATCACGCCGCTGCAGGAGGAGATCGAGGCGCCCCTGATCACCCGGGCGCCGGAGCAGGCCGGGCGGCCATCACCGTGAGCGCCAGCTGGTTCGATCAGCTGGAGGCTCGGCTGGCGGAGCAGCTGGAGGCCTTCCTGCGGGCCAACCCGGCCCAGGAGGCCCTGCTGCAGGAACAGGAACAGCTGGAGCGGCAGGGGCGGCTCCAACGCCGGCGGCTGGAGCTGCAGCAGCAGGCCGAGCAGGCCCGCACTGCGCTGTTGCAGCTGGCAGGCGAGATCGCCCAGTGGCAGGGGCGGGTGGAGCGAGCCAGGGCGGCCGGCGCCAACGACCTGGCCCAGCGCGCCGAGGCCCACCTGCAGCAGTTGATGGCCCAGGGGCGCGACCGCTGGCAGGCCCTGGGGGAGTTGGGCGCCCAGTTCCGCCAGCTGGAACAGGAGCTGGAGCAGCTAGCCCAGCGCCGGTCTGGGCAGGCGAAGGCTCCCGATCAGGCGTCACCAGCCGATCTCGAGCAGGCCTGGGCAAGCTTCGAAGCCGAACAGGACCTCGAGCAACTGCGGCGGCGCCAGGACTGAGGGCCGACAGCGGGGCGGGGAGTGCCCTTAGAGAGTCTCCCTAATTCTGTACAGGCTGTACAGAATTAGGGAGAGCTGCTGGCAGGGACATCCTGAAACTGACTGCCCGCCTCGAACGCAAGTCCCGAGGGGTGCGAGCGGCCGATCAGCCACTTCCGAGAGTCTGTACAGAATGCAGACCATGGCTGAAACCAGGGGACTCCGCTTGCGGGGCCCATAGCCCTCAGCAATCGGCCCGCAGGCCTCACCCCTAGCCCCCTCTTCTGCCATGGGCTTCCTGCTCTCCAAATTGCTGCCGCTGCTGCTCTACCCGCTGGGACTGGGCCTACTGCTGCAACTGGCCGGCCAGGGGGCCCAGGCCCGCGGCCGGCGCTGGGGCCGCTGGGCCAGTGCCGGCGGCATCAGCCTGGTGTGGCTGATGGCGATGCCGCTCACCAGCCGACAGCTGATCTGGGGCTTGGAGGAGCAGAGTGCCGCCCTCACACCAGCCGTTGTGCCCCGGGCCGATGCCGTGGTGGTGCTGGGGGGTGGGCTGCGGCCCGCGTTGGCCCCCCGCCGTGGTGTGGAGGTGGCGGAGGCAGGCGACCGCCTGCTCACGGGCCTGCGGCTGATGCGCCAAGGCAAGGCGCCGCTGTTGGTGGCCAGTGGCGCCAGGGTGAGTTTCACCAGCGGCGATCCGGCTCCGCCGGAGGCCATCTGGGCCCGCGATCTCGCCGAGGAGCTTGGGCTGCCCTCCAACCGCATCCTACTGAACCCAGGCTCCCGCACCACCGCCGAAGAAGCCCGCGACATCGGGAGGATCGGCCGGAATCGAGGTTGGAAGCGGGTGCTGCTGGTGACCAGCGCCTTCCACATGCCCCGAGCTCTGGCCACATTCCGTCAGCGCAGTGGCCTGAGCGTTGTGCCAGTGGCCTGCGACTACCAGCTGCCAAGCAGGACCAATTTCGGCAAACCGACGGCCGGCAGCCTGGCCAAGAGTCTGCTGCCGGATGCGGAATTTCTCTATCTGAGCACGGTGGCCCTCAAGGAACACATCGGCCTGGCGGCCTACCGGCTCAAGCGCTGGTCTTGAAACCGATCAGCCCTTGGGGGCCGGGGGCACGAGGCTGACGCCTTCCGGTGGTGGGGTGGGATCGGGATCAGCGATCAGCATGTGCTGCAGCACGATCTCGGGGCGCTCGCTGTCGCGCCAACGGATCCGATAGGCGGGCATCTTGGTGCCACGGCTGGTGGTCTGCTCCACCGGCTCCATCACCCAGCCCCGGCGGGAGCGACCCTGCGGGTTGCGCTTGACCACCGCATCCGCGTGCTTGAAGCGAAAACCGACGCGCTCGCCACTCATGGAATCGCTAGCCCCAGCTGGGGGAGTTTGCCTACTAGGGTCGATTATCCCATTGCGGCGGCGGGCGGGCGGCTTTCGGGCCTCAGCAGCGGGAAGGCAATCACATCGCGGATGGAGGGGCTGTCGGTGAGCAGCATCACCAGGCGGTCGATGCCGATGCCCAGGCCACCCGTGGGGGGCATGCCCACCTCCAGGGCGTGGATGAAATCTTCATCCACCCCCTGGGCCTCCAGATCGCCGGCGGCCTTGCGCTCCTGCTGGGCCTCCAGCCGCTGGCGCTGATCCACAGGGTCGATCAACTCGCTGAAGGCGTTGGCTGTTTCGCGGCCCACGATGAACAGCTCGAAGCGCTCCACCATGCCCGGCTTGCTGCGGTGGGCCCGGGCCAGGGGTGAGTTCTCCACCGGGTAGTCGATCACGAAGGTGGGCTGGATCAGATCGGCCTCCACCCGCTGCTCGAAGGCTTCCACCAGCAAGCGACCCACCGAATCGGCCAGGGCCGGCACCTCCAGCCCCTGGGCGTCCATGGCCGCGGCCGCCTGCTCGCGGGAGCTGAAGGCGGTGAAATCCAGGCCGGTGGCCTCGCGCACCAGATCGAGCATGGTGGCCCGCCGCCAGGGGGGGGTGAGGTCGATCCCGGTGCCCTGGTAGGAGATCCGGGTGCTGCCGCACACCTGCTGGCACACGTGGGCGATCAGCTGCTCCGTGAGATCCATCATGTCGGTGTAGTCGGCGTAGGCCTGATAGATCTCCACCGAGGTGAACTCGGGGTTGTGGCGGGTGCTCACCCCCTCGTTGCGGAAGATGCGCCCCAGCTCGTAGACCCGCTCGAAGCCACCCACCACCAGCCGCTTGAGATGCAGCTCGGTGGCGATGCGCAGGGTGAGGGGCAGATCAAGGGCGTTGTGGTGGGTCTCAAACGGCCGGGCATCGGCGCCGCCGGGCTGGCTCTGCAGCACCGGCGTCTCAATCTCCAGAAAATCCCGTTCATCCAGCCAGCGGCGCATGGCGCTCACCGCCAGGGCGCGGCGCCGGAAGGTTTCGCGGGTGTGGGGCGAGACGATCAGGTCCAGGTAGCGCTGGCGATAGCGCTTTTCCACATCCGCCAGGCCGTGCCACTTGTCGGGCAGGGGCTGCAGGCTCTTGCTGAGCATCTGCCAGCGCTGCACCTTCACCGAGAGCTCGCCGCGGTCGGTGCGGCGCAGGGTGCCCTCCACGCCGATCAGGTCGCCGGCATCCACCAGGGTGGTGATGTGGGCGAAGGCGTCCGGATCGTCCGCCATCGAGGCCGCCAGGGTGGCCTTCTCCAGATACAGCTGGATCGGGCCGGTCTCATCGGCCAGGGTGAAGAAGGCCAGCTTGCCCATCACCCGCCGGGTCATCACCCGGCCGGCCACGGCCACCGCCACATCGCGCTCCTCGCCATTGGGCAGGTCGGCGTGGGCCTGCTGCAGCGCGGCGGTGCGGTGGGTGGGCTCAAAACGCAGGCCATAGGGGCCCTGGCCCAGCTCGGCGAGGGTCCGGGCTTTCTCCAGGCGGGTCTCGCGCAGCTCAGACAAGGGACCGGATCAGCTCAGCTCCCGGCCATCCTGCAGGAACGCCGACCGGGAGTACGGTCTGGTCAGCCGACGGCGGCGATGGCGCCACCGTCGCCCATGCGCTGGGAGGCATAGCCGGTGCCCCGCACGGTGAGGATCAGCTCGGGGTTGCGCGGGTCGGGCTCGAGCTTGCCGCGCAGGCGCGCCACGTACACATCCACCACCCGCAGGTCGGCGGCCCGGCGGGGGGGATAGCCCCAGAGCTGCTCGAGGATCTCGGCCCGGGGCACCACCCGGCCGGGCTCGCGGAACAGCAGCTCCAGCAAGCTGAATTCGGTGTAGGTGAGGCCGATGCGCTCGCCGTCGCGGGTCACCTGGCGGCGGTTGGTGTCCACCACCAGATCGCCCACCCGCAGCACCCCCTGGCCGGCGGGCACATCGCGGGGCTCGGCAGAGGCGGATCCCCGGCCCACCCGGCGCAGGATGGTGGCGATGCGGGCCTCCAGCTCCTTGGGGCTGAAGGGCTTGGGCAGGTAGTCGTCGGCCCCCAGATCAAGGCCAGCCACCCGCTCGGCGATGGCATCCAGAGCCGAGAGGAAGATGATCGGCACGCAGGATTCAGCCCGCAGCCGCCGGCAGACGGCAAACCCATCCAGCTTGGGCAGCATCACGTCGAGCACGACGAGGTCGGGCTGCTCGCGATGGAACAGGGTGAGGGCCTCTTCGCCATCCTCGGCGCAGATCACCCGGTAGCCCGCCAGCTGCAGGCGCATCACCAGCACCCGCCGCACGGCGGCCTCGTCATCCACGACGAGCAAGGTGGCGCGGTGCTCCCCCTGGGCTCCCCCCTGTCCGGTGTCAGCCAGCCTTGGCTGGTCGTCCAGGGGCATTGGCTACAGGGGATGAAGAAGCGCAACGATACCTCTCAACCCGAACCCCAAAAGGCCCAAAACCCCTGGAAACAGGGGTAAGAGCCCGAGTCTTAACACTTTCTTCGGGTCTGGTTCTTCGGGGCTGGTTCTGGCACTGGTTCTGGCTCGGGCTCGGGGCTTGGCTCAGGGCCAGCGGCCCACCGCATAGGCGTTCCACTGGCGCTCCGCCTCGGCCAGGGCCTGATCACTGCTGGTCTGGCCCAGCATCGCCCGCTGCAGCTGGGTGTACAGAATGGCCTGCAACCGCTTCACGCCGGGGCTGGCCGGCACCAGCACCCGGGCGCGGCCGAGGGTGTCGGCGGACAGGAGGCGGGCCTGGCGCACCAGCCCATCGGCGGCGCTGGCGGGCCGCTCAGCCCGCAGCGACCGCTCCACCTGCCGCAGGGCGCCGGTTGCGGAGGGCAGCACCCGCGCCTGCTCGGCGAAGCGGGCCTGGTTGGCGGCGTTGGTGAGGAACAGGGCGAAGCTGGCGGCCTCGCGGGGCAGGCGGCTCTGCCTGGGCACCGCCAGGGTCATCACGGCCACGTTGGCCTGGCCATCGGTGCCGGTGATCGGCGGAAACGG
>RGNC01000087.1 GCA_010029175.1 Synechococcaceae bacterium WB8_1B_136
CTGGGCCATGCGCACCAGGGCGTCGTACACGGCCGTGTCGCCATGGGGGTGGTACTTACCCAGCACCTCACCGACCACACGGGCGCACTTGCGGTAGGGGCGATCGCTGGTGAGCCCCAGCTCGTACATCGCGTAGAGGATGCGGCGATGCACCGGCTTGAGGCCGTCGCGGGCATCGGGCAGAGCCCGGCCCACGATCACGCTCATCGCGTACTCCAGATAGGAGCGCGACATCTCATTGCGGAGATCGGCCTGGATGATCCGCCCGTCTGATCCGCCAGGACCTTCCTCTGGTGTCAGGTCACCGGGTCCGGTGGGATCCGCCATTCAGGACAGCCTTCGTTAGAACCCATTTTATCGGCTGTACCGCCCATGGCCCCATCCCCTGGAACACGGGTTGCGCGCACCGAGGAGGAACTGCGCCAGCGCCAGGCCAGGGGCGACCTGCGGGTGCGCACCGCCGCCGACTTCCGCGCCGCCGTGAACAGCGAGGGGCTGGAGGCGGCCTATGCCACCACCGACGTGGTGGTGGCCAGCAACGCCGAGCTCACCGACCAGGCTTCCCTGCTGCTGCACCTGGGGCCCAGCGATCCCCCCATCCGCATCCGCCGCTTTCAGCTGGGGGGGGCCGAGGGCATCGGCGGCCACGGCAACAGCGACCTGGTGCTTCCCCTGGGCAACGGCGGAGCCCAGGTGCTCACCGACCTGCTGGCGGGCCGGAGCCTTGGCCTCAGCGCCAGCGGCGACGCCAGCGCCCAGCAGCCGCGCCGCGACCTGGAAACCCAGCTCAACCTGGAGCGCATCGGCGCCGGGCGGCTGCTGCTGCACCGCGCCATCGGCGAGAACGGGGTGGTGGCCGTGAGCAGCCGTGAGGGGATCACCCCCACCCCCTGGGGGCCCGTGCTCGGGCCATTCGGCACCGCCCTGTTCAGCTGCGCCGGGGCTGGCAGCATCGGCCTCACCATGCCGGGGCTGGCCCTGCTGGGCCCGGGCTCGCCGGTGCTGGTGGGTGGCGCCATCGGCTGGGTGACTGGGGCGGGCAGTGGCCACAACCCGCACCCGCGCCGGCAGGCCAGCGGCCATGCCACCAGTCCTGGGGCCTGCTGCGCCGTGGAGGTGGATCTGCATCAGCTGCAGCCGCAGTGGGTTCGCTCCACCGCCCTGGAGGGTGCCAGCAGCGGGCTGCTGGTGGCCATCGCCGCGCCCGTGCCGCTGATCAACCTGGCCGTGGCGCACCAGGCGGCCGCAGACGACGCGGACCTGGCGGCACCGCTGCTGGATTTCGCGATCCCGCGCCGCGTGAAACCGAGCCACGGCCTGACGACCTACGCCCAACTCAAGGCAGGGGTGCTGGAGCTGGAGGGCCGCAGCCTGCGCAGCGCTCCGGCCCACAGCCCACGCCTGGCGGCCGCGATCGCCCTGGAGCTGGCGGAACAACTGCGCAGCGGCAGCTTTCCGATCCGTCTGCCCCTGCAGCCCCTGTCCCAGCGGGCGGCACTGCTCCCCCTGGAAGCCTGAGCCAGCAAGGGCAAACGGCCTTAAGCTCCCGCTTCCACCGCACCCGTGACGGATCCATGGCTGACGCCGCCGCCCCCACCCCGGACGCCGACCAGCAGACCGTCGAGCCGACCGCCACCGCCGGCGCGCAGACCAGCGAAGCCAGCAGCGAGCCCGCAGCGGCCCAGGAGCCGGCGGCCGACCTGACCATTGCTCCGGCGGCGGCGGCTCCCGTGGCGGCAACTCCCGTGGACGTTGCGGCTCCAGCGGTGGTTGCCGAGCCGCAAGGTCCCGAACCGCAGGTTGCCGAACCGGCCGCCCGGCCCGAGGTGCCCACGGTGGCCGCCACGATCGAGGTGCCGCCCCTCGAGAGCACCTCCGCAGCCATCTCCCCTGCCGATGCGGGCACCAACCAGAGCGCCGGGGCAGAGGGCGGCGAGTGGGAGCTGCTGGTGGAGAAACTGCGCCAGTGGCTCTCCGGTGGACAGCTGGAGCACCTCTGGCAGACCGCCCGCACCCCCCTCACCGTGGCGGGGGCGCTGATCGCGCTGCTGTTGGTGCTGCAGATCTATGCCGGGGTGCTCGGGGTGCTCGACAACCTGCCCCTGGTGCCCGGGCTGCTGGAACTGGTGGGCGTGATCGCCGTGGTGCGCTTCGGCATCACCCGCCTGGTGCGCAGCAGCGACCGCCAGCAGGTGCTCAACAACCTCAAGAGCCGCTGGAAGGCCTTCCGCGGCAACCGCTGAGCAGGGCGCGGCGGGTCGGTTGATAGCTTGGCGCGATTGCGTCAAGGTCTTTGGTGGACATTCAGCTCGGCCGCTCCCGCACCGTTCGCCGCGCCTACGGCATCGATGAAATCGCTCTGGTGCCGGGCGGTCGGACCGTGGATCCGGCCGTCACCGACAGCAGCTGGAGCCTGGGCGGCATCACCCGCGAGATTCCGATCATCGCCAGCGCCATGGACGGTGTGGTGGATGTGGCCATGGCCGTGGAGCTCACCAAGCAGGGCGCCCTGGGCGTGCTGAACCTGGAGGGGGTGCAGTGCCGCTACGACGACCCCAATCCCGCCCTCGACCGCATCGCCGCGGTGGGCAAGGAGGAGTTCGTGCCGCTGATGCAGGAGCTCTACAGCCAGCCGGTGCGGGAAGACCTGATCCGCCAGCGCATCGCCGAGATCAAGGGGCGGGGCGGCATCGCCGCGGTGAGCGCCACCCCCGTGGCGGCCCTGAAGTTCGGCAAGGCCATCGCCGAGGCCGGCGCCGACCTGTTCTTCGTGCAGGCCACGGTGGTGAGCACCGAGCACATCGGCCCCGCCGGCCGTGACACCCTCGATCTGGCCGATCTCTGCGCCAACCTCGGTGTGCCCGTGGTGATCGGCAACTGCGTCACCTACGAGGTGGCCCTGCAACTGATGCAGGCCGGCGCCGCCGGGATCATGGTCGGCATCGGCCCGGGGGCCGCCTGCACCTCGCGGGGGGTGCTCGGTGTTGGCATCCCCCAGGCCACCGCGGTGGCCGACTGTGCCGCCGCCCGGGACGACCATGCGGCGGCCACGGGTCGCTATGTGCCGATCGTGGCCGACGGCGGCATCGTCACCGGTGGCGACATCTGCAAATGCCTGGCCTGCGGCGCCGATGCCGTGATGATCGGCTCCCCCATCGCCCGGGCGGAGCAGGCTCCGGGCCGCGGCTTCCACTGGGGCATGGCCACCCCCAGTCCGGTGCTGCCCCGCGGCACCCGGATCCGGGTCGGCACCACCGGCAGCCTTGAGAAGATCCTGCGGGGCCCTGCGAGCCTCGACGACGGCACCCAGAACCTGCTCGGCTGCATCCGCACCTCCATGGGCACCCTCGGTGCCCGCACCCTCAAGGAGATGCAGCAGGTGGAAGTGGTGGTGGCGCCGTCCCTGCTCACCGAAGGCAAGGTGTACCAGAAGGCCCAGCAACTGGGCATGGGCAAGTAGGGGCGGCGTTAGCCTCCGAAGTGTGCGGGCTACGGCCCACACACTCCTCACACCCCCTGGCCCGGCGCGTCCGGGCTTTCTGTCTTTCACCGCTCCGCTTCGGCTTTCACCGGGGGGCCGTACGCCGCACGCCTTATTACGACTTGGCCGTTGGCCCGTTCCAATGCCAAAAGGGATTGCTAGATTTCAACAATCCTGTTCCCTTCACGGATGTCCAGCGCCGCTGCCGTCACCGACGCTTCCTTCGAGCAAGACGTGCTCAAGAGTGATGTGCCCGTGCTGGTCGACTTCTGGGCTCCCTGGTGCGGCCCCTGCCGCATGGTGGCTCCGATCGTCGACGAGATCGCCAAGGAGTTTGAAGGCAAGATCAAGGTGTTCAAGCTGAACACCGACGAAAACCCCAACGTGGCCAGCCAGTACGGCATCCGCAGCATTCCCACCCTGATGGTGTTCAAAGGGGGCCAGAAGGTCGACACCGTGGTGGGAGCTGTGCCCAAGACCACCCTCTCGGGAACGATCTCCAAGTACCTCTGATCCATCGGTCCACTGAGCTCCGCCGTTCCGCCTGTCATCCCCTCGGGGCAAAGTCCACTGCAGGCCCTGGCTGATCAATTGCAGGGCCATCCCCAGCGCCGGTCGATCGAGCGGAGCATCGTGAGTCTGCTGGAGATCGCTCGCTCCAGCAGTGATGCCGACGAATGGCGGCTGATCAGTGGGGCCCTGGCCGACATGCGCGACGGCTTCACGGTGTTTGCGCCCCATCGCCAGACCCGCAAGGTGGCCGTGTTCGGCTCCGCCCGCACCGCCAGCGACCAACCGGCCTATGGCATGGCCGAGCAACTGGCAGCTGAAGCCGTGGGCCGGGGCTTTGAGGTGATGACCGGAGCCGGTGGGGGGGTGATGGAAGCGGCCAACCGCGGCGCCGGCTGTGAGAACAGCATCGGCCTGAACGTGGAGCTGCCCTTCGAGCAGCACGCCAACCGCTACGTGCGGGGCTGCGATGGCCGCTTGCTGCACTTTCGCTATTTCTTCACCCGCAAGCTGTTCTTCCTGCGGGAAAGCGATGCCCTGGTGGTGCTTCCTGGCGGATTCGGCACCTTTGATGAGCTGTTTGAGTCTCTCACCCTGATTCAAACCGGCCGCACGCCACCGATTCCGCTGGTGATGCTGGCTCCCGCCGACGACCCGTTCTGGCCGGACTGGTTGGAGCACATGCAGCAGGGTCTGGCCAGCCGCGGCCTGATCTCCATGGACGACACCGCACTGCTGAAGCAGGCGCGCAGCGCTGCCGAGGCCGTGGATCACATCTGCCACTTCTACCGCGTGTTCCACACAGCCCAGTTCGCCGAGGGTGAAAACATGCTGGAACTGCTGCTGCACACCCCCGTGCCGGCGGAACAGCTCAGCCAGTTGAACCGCGATTTCGATGCGCTCGTGGATGAAGGCAACATCACCCCGGGGGAGAGCTGTGATGCCAACGGCATCCTGCGCCCCTGCCTGCGCTTCCACCTCGACAAGCGCCGCATCGGCCTGCTGTATCAGCTGATCGATCGGCTCAACGACCTGGAACTGCCGGAGTCTCGAGTGATCGAACAGCCCGGTCAGCGCCTCTGCGGCAGCGCCCTTGAACCATGACTCGCATCGGCCTGATTGATTACGGCATGGGCAATCTGCATTCGGTGCAGAGGGCATTGGAGCGCCTGGAGGCTGAGGTGGTGGCCGTGCACACGCCCACCGACATGGAGACCTGCGACGCCCTGGTGCTGCCGGGGGTGGGGGCCTTTGATCCGGCCATGGAGCGGCTGCATGGCTCCGGACTGGTGCCCGCCATCCGCCAGTGGTGCTCAGCCGGCAAGCCGCTACTGGGGATCTGCCTGGGTCTGCAGCTGCTGTTCGAGGCCAGCGACGAGGGCCGTGCGGCCGGGCTGGGGGTGATCCCAGGGCGGGTGAAGGCCCTGCCCCGCAGCCCCGGCCAGCCGATTCCCCACATGGGATGGGCACCGCTGCTGCCCGCCAGCTCCAGTCCACTGCTCCCGCAGGATGCAGCGGAGGCCTGGGTGTACTTCGTGCATTCCTTCGCCGCTGAACCCAGCGATCCCAGCTGCATCAACGCGCGGGTGGCCTTCGGCCATGGGGCGGTGACCGCCGCCGTGTGGCAGGGGGCCGTGGGCGCCTGCCAGTTCCACCCTGAGAAATCGAGTCAGGCGGGCCAGGACATGCTGCATCGCTGGCTCCGCTGGGTGGCGGATCGGCCATGAGCCTGCGCCTCAGCGGCGGTCGCCTGCTGCAGAGTCCTCCCGGCAGCGTGGCCAGGCCAACGCCGGCGCGGGTGCGCCAGGCGGTGATGAACATGCTGGCCCAGGATCTGCAGGGGGCCCGCTGGCTGGACCTGTTCTGCGGCAGCGGCGTGATGGGCTGCGAGGCTCTGATGCGGGGGGCCGCTGCAGTGGTGGCCGTGGATCAGGATCGGCGGATGCTGGCCACCAGCCGCGCCAACCTGGAAGCGGTGAACCGCGGCAGGGGGCAGCCCGCGGAGCTGGAACTGGTGGGTGCGGAGGTGTTGCGCTGGCTGGAGGTGGGGGCCGCCCAGCGCTCTGGGGGCACAGGCAAGGCCAGGAGCTTCGATCTGATCTACGCGGATCCTCCCTACGCCGCTGACCTCTACCTCGGCATCGCCGCGGCCGTGGCCCAGGGGGGATGGCTCAGACCGGAAGGCCAGATGGTGTGGGAGTGCGCCTCAGTGGCGGTGCCCGCCGTGCCCGAGGGGTGGAGGCTGGTGAAGCAGAAGCGCTACGGAACCAGTTCGATCCTGGTGCTGCGCGGCGAGGCTCCGAAGGCCTGAATCAGCCGCCCAGGGCGCTGCCGCGGCGGTATTGGTTCCAGGCGGCCACGAACAGACCCACAAGGGTGACGGGAATCAGACCGAGCACGATGCCGCAGAGCAGGGGTTCGATCATGGGTGCTGGAATTCCGACGGGCGTTGCACAATTCTCCCACGGCCCCGGCGGCCTTCGTGACCAAGCCACACCAACCGTGACCGGCCAGCTGACCGAGCCCACCCCCAATCCGCGCCGGCGGGGCCTGATCTCGGCCCTGGTGTTGCTGGCGGCCAGCTGCGTGGTGGTGGCGCTCGCCGTTGTGCTGCCCGCGGCCCGCAGTGATCCCTACAGCCGCAACACCCTGCAGCTGGCGGGCTCTCCGCAGCGGGGCGAGCAGCTGTTCCTGATCAACTGCGCCGGCTGCCACGGCATCGCGGCCCAGGGGCTGGTGGGCCCCAACCTCCACGGCGTGGGGAGCCGCAAGAACAGCCGCCAGCTGATCCAGCAGGTGGTGAGCGGTCGCACCCCCCCGATGCCGCGATTCCAGCCTGAGCCCCAGGCCATGGCCGACCTGCTGGCCTACTTGCGCACCTTGGCATGAGGCTGGCCCTGGTGCTGGTGGAACCGGCCGGAGCACTCAATGTGGGCAGCGTGGCCAGACTCTGCGCCAATTTCGGCGTGGCGGAGCTGCGCTTGGTGGCCCCCCGCTGCGACCATCTCGGGGAAGAGGCTCGCCGCATGGCGGTTCATGGCGGTGGCCTGCTGGAGGCCGCCAGGCTGTTTCCTGATCTGGCGGCCGCCCTGGCGGATTGCCGCCGGGTGGTGGCCACCAGTGGCCGCATCGAGCGCGAGGAACTGCCCCTCTGCAACCCCGGCGAGGCCCTGGGCTGGCTGGTGAACACCCGCGGCCTCACCGAACTGGTGATCCTCAACGTGGGGCTCAGCCTCGGGGTGATCAGCACAACCCTGTTCAGTATCGGCGTGCTGATGGCCATCACCACCACCTTGATGACGGGCCCCCTGCTGGAGCGTCTCGGCTATCGCCGTCAAGACCCTGCCCAGGCCCTGTAACGCCTTGCCGGGTGAGCTCGCGCAGGCGCCCGGGGCTTCGTAGGCTCCTTCACATTGCTCAATCCGCGCGCATGTTCACGCAGGTCCGCTCCGCCTCCCGCCGAGTCAGCCCCGCGGAGGTGAACGGTCGCGCGGTGATGAAGGCCGTGTACGTGGTGCTGGAGCCCCAGTACCAGAACGCCCTCACCCAGGCCGCCACCAGTCTGAACGACCAGAACGGCCCCCTGGCCATTGATCTGAGCGGGTACCTGATCGAGGAGCTGCGCGACCCTGAGAACTACGCCGCCTTCTGCGCCGATGTGGCGGCGGCGGATGTGTTCATCGCCTCGCTGATCTTCATTGAAGACCTGGCCCAGAAAGTGGTGGAGGCCGTGGCCCCCCACCGCGAACGGCTCAAGGCCGCCGTGGTGTTCCCCTCCATGCCGGAGGTGATGCGCCTCAACAAGCTCGGCAGCTTCTCGATGGCCCAGCTGGGCCAGAGCAAGAGCGCCATCGCCAGCTTCATGAAAAAGCGCAAGGAGGCCGGCGGTGCCGGCTTCCAGGACGCGATGTTGAAGCTGCTCAACACCCTGCCCACGGTTCTCAAATATCTCCCTGTGGAGAAGGCGCAGGACGCCCGCTCCTTCATGCTCAGCTTCCAGTACTGGCTGGGCGGCACGCCGGACAACCTCAGGAATTTCCTGCTGATGCTGGCCGATAAGTATGTGTTCCCCAGGGGCGAGAGCGGCCGCCCCGAACTGCAGGT
>RGNC01000088.1 GCA_010029175.1 Synechococcaceae bacterium WB8_1B_136
AGCTTGGTGTCGAGGAACAGGCGGCTCCAGTTCTGGCCGCCATCGGTGCTGTGCAGCAGCAGTCCCGGCTGGCCGGCGATCCAGCCCTCATCGCCGTTGAAATCCACGCTGATCAGCCGGAAGTTCTCCTCAGCCGGCAGGTCGAGGGCCCGCTCCTGCCAGGAGGCGCCGCCATCGTTGGTTTCCAGGATCAGGCGGTTGCTGCCCACCAGGAAGCCGTGCTGGCCGTCGGTGAAGGCCAGAGCCAGCGGGTTCGACTTGGTGTGGATGTCCACCGGCTGCCAGGGGCTGGCGGTGGCGGTGGGCAGGCCGGTGGTGACGCATCCCCCCAGGCCGAGGGCCAGCACAACGGAGAGCACCAGCGCGCTCAGGGTGGAGACGAGGCGTTGCATGCTCAGCGCAGGGAGTAGAGGGAGAGGAAAAAGGCGATCGCCAGGGCGAAACCGCCGAAGATCAACACGTTCTTCTGGCCGGGGGTGAGTTGGTTCACCCCGAGCCCGTAGCCGAGATTCTCCTCGAAGCCGCTGGGCTTGTTGCGGGGGCCGATGTCTTTGAAGGCCTTGGTGCCGCTGCGGCACACCGGGCAGCGGAAGCTGGCCGGATCGAGGGCGCTGAACGGGGTGCCGGCCTCGATCGCCAGTTTCTTGATGCCTTCACCCGGGTCGTACACGAAGCCGCAGCTGCGGCACTCGAAGCGGTGGTCGTCGGGATCGTCCGTGGGTTCCGCCGGGGCCTCTGGCAGCGCAACCGGTTCGGCTTCGGTGGCCGGTTCTGCTTCGGCAGCCATGGCTTCGGCAACCGCTGGCTCGGGCGGGGCGATTTGGGGCTGGTCTTGCTCCTCGCTCACGGCGGGCACGCTGCTGTGGCGGACTCTAAGAAGGTGGCTCTTCGGCTGAGGTTCGCCGCTGAGCTTCGCCGGGTCCGGCGGCGGTGGTCTGGCGTCGTGGATGCGGCGTTCCTGCGGCGTTGATTCAGGCTCTCCCGATTTCTGTACAGCCTGTACGGAATTCAGGAGAGTGTCGCGAGGTGGGCCTGCTGCGGGGGCTCGACGCTGGACGTGGTGCGCTCCGAGCTGAGGGCCCTGCGCCGCGAACGGCGGGCCACCGATGCCGCCCTCGGCTCCTGGTTTTGGCCGGCCCATGCGCCGGGGCATGCTCTGAACCCAGGTTCTGGTTGCGGATGCCAGACTGCTGCCCAGGTTGGGCTGCCTCTGCCCGTGTTCGTTCTCTCCGGCTACGACGCCTTCCTGGGCTTCCTGCTGATCGCGGCGGCGGTGCCCGTGCTGGCGCTGGTCACCAACAAGCTGCTGTCGCCCAAGTCGCGCACCGGTGAACGGGATCTCACCTACGAATCGGGCATGGAGCCCATCGGCGGTGCCTGGATCCAGTTCAACATCCGCTACTACATGTTCGCCCTGGTCTTCGTGATCTTCGACGTGGAGACGGTGTTCCTCTATCCCTGGGCGGTGGCCTTCCACCGCCTCGGCCTGCTGGCCTTCATCGAGGCCCTGGTGTTCATCGCCATCCTGGTGGTGGCCCTGGCCTACGCCTGGCGCAAGGGCGCCCTCGAGTGGAGCTGATCCGTGATGACGTCTTCCTCTGCAACCGCTGGCATGGCTGATGGCATGGCTGAGGCTCTCTCCATCAACGCCCTGCGCGATCAGCGCGCCGCCAGCTGCAACCCCGTTGGCGCCCCGGCCGTCACCTCGGACCTGTCCGAGAACGTGATCCTCACCACCCTCGACGACCTGCACAACTGGGCCCGCCTCAGCAGCCTCTGGCCGCTGCTCTACGGCACCGCCTGCTGCTTCATCGAGTTTGCCGCCTTGATCGGCTCCCGCTTCGACTTCGACCGTTTCGGTCTGGTGCCCCGCTCCAGCCCGCGCCAGGCCGATCTGCTGATCGTGGCCGGCACCGTGACCATGAAGATGGCGCCCGCCCTGGTGCGGCTCTATGAGCAGATGCCCGAGCCCAAATACGTGATCGCCATGGGGGCTTGCACGATCACCGGCGGCATGTTCTCCGCCGACTCCACCACCGCCGTGCGCGGCGTGGACAAACTGATCCCGGTGGACCTCTACCTGCCGGGCTGCCCGCCCCGGCCCGAAGCGATCTTCGACGCGGTTATCAAGCTGCGCAAGAAGGTGGGCAATGAGGCCCTGGCCGAGCGCGGCAACCTGCGCCCCAGCCATCGCTACCTCACCGTGGCCCACCAGATGAAGGCCGTGGAGCCGATCGTGGATGGCCGCTACCTGCGCGCTGAAACCCAGCAGGCCGCCCTGGCCGCTGCCGCTGGCATTCCGGTGAGCGCCGGCACGGCTACCACCACATCCACCGCACCCGCTGCGATTCCCGCCACCAACGCTGAAGCCTGAGGAGCCCAAGCCGATGCCAGACCAGACGCCCGACGCCATCACCCCGACAGCCGGCCCCGTGAGCCAGTGGCTCAGCAGCCAGGGCTTTGATCACGCCGTGCTGGAGCCCGACCACCTCGGTGTGGAGGTGATCGGCGTGGAGCCGGTCTTCCTGCCGGTGATCGCCGCCGCCCTCAAGGCAACCGGTTTCGACTACCTCCAGTGCCAGGGCGGTTACGACGAGGGCCCGGGTGGTCGGCTGGTGAGCTTCTATCACCTGGTGAAACTGGGGGTTCTGGCCGAGCAGTGTTCCTCCAGCCAGCACCTGAGCGCTGATCTGAAGCCCGAAGAGGTGCGGCTCAAGGTGTTTCTGCCCCGCGATGGCGCCCTCACCATCCCCAGCCTCTACGGCCTGTTCCGCGGCGCCGACTGGCCCGAGCGGGAAACCTTCGACATGTTCGGCATCCAGTTTGAGGGCCATCCCCATCCCAAGCGGCTGCTGATGCCGGAGGACTGGAAGGGCTATCCACTGCGCAAGGACTACGTGCAGCCCGACTTCTACGAGCTCCAGGACGCCTACTGAGGCCTTCTACTGGGGCTGCTGGCGCCTCTGGCGCTTGTAGAAGCGCATCACGGCCAGGGCCACGCTGCGGGGATCGTGGCGCAGGGTGGCGCTGGGTCGGGCCCCCTGCATCGGGGCCTCCATCACCTCATAGCCCTGGCTGCGCAGCCTGCGCCCGTTGCACACCACCGGCTCGGCGCCCCGCTGGCGGTAGTGCTCCACCAGCACGCCACGGCCCAGGTCCTCCTGGGCCAGCACGCAGTTGAACAGGCGTTGCTGCACCCCCAGGCTGGCCAGCTGGGCTTCAATCGCCCGCAGGTGCCCCTCCACATCCAGGCCATCGGTTTCGCCCGGTTGGGTCATCAGGTTGCAGATGTAGAGGCGCGGCGCCTTGCTGCGGCTGATGGCACTCACCAGTTCCGGCACCAGCAGGTTCGGCAGCAGGGAGGTGTAGAGGCTGCCGGGCCCCAGCACGATCAGGTCGGCGTTGGCGATCGCCTCCAGGGCCCGGGGCAGGGCCGGTGGGCGCTCCGGGGTGCAGCCCAGCCGCACGATCGGGCTTGGGGCATGGCCGATCTGGGATTCCCCCTCGATGCGGCTGCCATCCTCCAGTTCGGCCCACAGCTTCACATCGGCTGTGGTGGCAGGCACCACCTGGCCCTGCACCGCCAGCACCCGGCTGCTGGCGGTGATCGCCGATTCCAGGCTGCCGGTGATGGCGGTGAGCGCCGAGAGAAACAGGTTGCCGAAGCTGTGGCCCTCCAGGCCCGTGCCGGCGCGGAAGCGGTATTGGAACAGCCGGGTGAGCAGCGGTTCCTCAGTGGCGAGGGCCGCCAGGCAGTTGCGGATGTCGCCGGGGGGCAGCACCCCCAGCTCCCGCCGCAGCACCCCGGAGCTGCCGCCGTCGTCGGCCACGGTCACGATGGCGGTGAGGTTGCTGCTGTAACGCTTGAGGCCGCTGAGCAGGGTGGAGAGGCCGGTGCCGCCACCGATGGCCACGATCGCCGGACCGCGATTGAGGCGGCGCTTGGCCACCAGGGCATCCACCAGCAGGGTGTCCTTCTCCGGCGCCAGGGCCTGCTGGATCGAGCCGAAGCTGCGGCTCTGGCCCAGCCAGATCAGCCCGCCGCCGATCAGCAGCACCAAGGGGCCGGTGATGCTGCGGGGCAACACCTGGGTGATGGTCTGCAGCAGCCAGCTGATCGATTGCAGCAGCCAGTAGATCGGCTGCAGGTCGGCCCACACCGCCGCCCCCAGCAGGGCCAGCAGCAGGCCGATGCCCGAGGTGAGCATCCAGCGCTTCACCACCAGGCCCGGCTGCAGCCAGCGGGCGGCCCGCCGGGAGCGCGACACCAGATCCTGTTGGCGCAGATCTCCCCGTCCAACCCAGCCGGGCCGTGGCTTGCGTCGGTGGCGAAGTGGCCGCATCGCGCCTGGGGATTGGGGAAATCGTAAGGGGAACCGCCAAGATGGCTCCCTGCCCCTGCCGGTTCCGCGGTGACCCCCTCTCCACTGCCGCCCGTTGCCGAACTGGATCGGGTGTGCGTGCGCTGGGGCGCCAAGACCGTGCTCGATGGTGTGGATCTGCAGCTGGAGCCCGGCGAGCGGTTGGCGGTGGTGGGACCCTCCGGGGCCGGCAAGTCAACGATCCTGCGCCTGCTGGCCGGGTTGCTGCTGCCCAGCGCGGGCACGATGCGCATCCATGGCGTGCCCCAGCGCTACCTGCGCCTCGATCAGCGCCATCCCCCTGATGTGCGCCTGGTGTTCCAGAACCCGGCGCTGCTGGCCTCGCTCACGGTGCGCGAGAACGTGGGCTTCCTGCTGTATCGCCAGAGCCGCCTCAGCGAGGGGGAGATCCGCGGGCGGGTGGCGGCGGCCCTGGAGGCCGTGGGCCTCTCCGGCATCGAGGAGCTGCTGCCGGGGGAATTGAGCGGTGGCATGCAGAAGCGGGTGAGCTTTGCCCGGGCCGTGATCGAGGATCCCACCCAGCCGCCCGGCCAGTTGCCGCTGCTGCTGTTCGATGAGCCCACGGCGGGCCTCGATCCGGTGGCCTGCACCCGCATCGAAGATTTGATCGTGCGCACCAGCCAGTTGGCCGGTGGTTCCTCGGTGGTGGTGAGCCATGTGATGAGCACGATCCTGCGCAGTGCCGATCGGGTGGTGCTCCTCTACGACGGTCTGTTTCGCTGGCAGGGCCCGGTGGACGATTTCCTCCACACCGACAATCCCTATGTGGTGCAGTTCCGGACCGCTAGCCTCAGCGGACCGATGCAGCCGGCGGAGCTCTGATCCATGCGCCGCAGTGTGCGAGAAGCGATCGTTGGTTTCACCCTGATCGCGGCGGTGGCTGGCGCCGGGGGCCTCTGGATGTGGCTTCAGGGCATCAACCTCAGCCGCCGCAACTGGACGATCCAGGTGAGCTTTCCCGATGCGGCTGGGCTGGCCGAACGCTCGGCCGTCACCTATCGCGGCATCGTGATCGGCAATGTGCGGCGGGTGAAGGCCACCCCGGCGGCGGTGCTGGCGGAGCTGGAGATCACCGATCCGGAGCTGCGTCTGCCCCGGCCGGTGCTGGCCCAGGTGGAGGAATCGTCGCTGCTGGGGGGCGATGCCGTGGTGGCCCTGCTGAGCCCGGCCCGCTCGCTGCCCCCGGGCACTCCGGGCCCCCGCTCTCCCCAGTGCAACAACCAGCTCACCATCTGCCCCGGCGCTGAGCTGAAGGGCCAGAGCGCCGCCACCATCACCAGCGTGACGGCCACGATGCAGAAGCTGCTGGATCAGGCCGATCGGGAGCAACTGGTGGGGCTGCTGGCCAAGACCACCCGCAGCTTCGACACCACCTCCAAGGAGGCCAACAAGTTCCTGGTGGATGGCCAGCAGTTGCTGGCGGATCTGAAGGGGGCGGTGGCCGAGGCCAAGCCCACCCTGCGCAACCTGGAGGCCAGCAGCGCCCACGTGCGCAACCTCACCGCCGCCCTCGACAACCCCAAGACGGTGTCGGAGCTGAAAACCACGGTGACCAATGCCGAGAAGCTCACCGCCCGCTGGGATGCGGTGGGTGGCGATGTGAACAAGCTCACCGCCGATCCCCAGTTCATGGATGGCATGCGCAGCGTGGCCATCGGCCTGGGCAAGTTCTTCGATGAGCTCTACCCCGCCCGTACGGCTAAACCCCGCTGATCGCTTCCATGGCGATGGCGGCGATCGCCTGATCGCTGGCCTTGGGCAGCTGCAAGTATTTGCCACCGGCGGCCTCGGCCAGGTCCTTGCCCATGCCGCTGCCGATGAACTTGCGCTCGGTGTCGATCACCAGCAGCTTGATGCCCAGGGCCCGGTACTTGCTGGCCACCTGCTTCACCTCCTCCTTGAGGTCCACCGGCTCCTCGCCCTCCAGCTGGGGCTGGCCCAGGGAGCGGCTCAGGGGCACGTTGCCGCGGCCGTCGGTGATGGCCACCACCACCACCTGACCCAGATCGCCGGTGGCCAGGGCATTGGCCCCCACCCGCGCCGCCTGGGAGAGGCCGTGGGCCAGGGGTGAGCCGCCGCCGCAGGGCATTGATTCCAGCCGGCGGCGGGCGGCGGTGATCGAGCGGGTGGGGGGCAGCAGCACCTCGGCCTGCTCGCCGCGGAAGGGGATCAGGGCCACCTCGTCGCGGTTTTCGTAGGCCTCGGTGAGCAGCCGGATCACGGCCCCCTTGGCGCTCTGCATGCGGTTGAGGGCCATCGAGCCGCTGGCATCCACCAGGAAGATCACCAGGGCACCGGCCTTGCGCTGCAGCTGCTTGGCCCGCAGGTCGCCGTCTTCCACCACCACCTTGCGATGGGGTTCGCGCTCGCGGCGGGATTTCTGATAGGGGGCAGCCGCCCGCAGGGTGGCATCCACGGCGATGCGCTTCACCGGCCCCCGGGGCAGCATCGGCTTCACATAGCGGCCGCGGGAATCGCTGAACACCACGGCACGGCTGCCGCTGCCGCCTGTTTTGGCCTTGGCGGCACCGAACAGCAGCAGGTCGGGGTCGATGGCGGTGGCCTCCGGATCCAGCAGGAATTCCTCCGGCACCTGGGGGGGCGCCTGGTCTTCGGGGCTGTCGTCCTCCTGGTCGTCGTCGTCCGGATCGTCCTGGTCGTCCGGCTGGTCGGGTTCGTTCTCCGACTCCGGCGGCTCAGGCTGCTCGGGCTCCTGCTCCCCCTGCGGCGATGGCGGCGGCGGGGGCTCCATCGGCTGGTTGGGATCGGGGGGCGGCAGCTGCAGGGCCCGCGGCGCGATCACCAGCCGCACGGCCACCTGCAGGTCGTCGGCTTCCACCCGGTCGCGGCCGCTGAGGGCGGCATGGGCGCGGGCCACCCGCACGGCATAAAGCTCGCTGCGGTGGCCCTCCACGCCGCCCCGCAGGGCCTCGTTCACCAGGTAGGCGATCTGCTCGCGCGCGATCTGCACATCCGGCAGCCACTGGCGGGCCAGCAGCAGCTGGGTGGCCAGGGCGTCGGTCTCCTCCTGCCAGCGGGAGCGGAAGGCGTCGCTGGATTCGGCATGGCCCAGAGCGCTGCGGGTGATCTCCACCCGCTGCTCCAGATCGAGGGCCTGGTTGGCACTGAGGCAGATGGCGAAGCGATCCAGCAGGTGATCGCGCACGGTGCCCTCCTCGGGGTTGTAGGTGGCGATCAGCAGGCAGCGGCAGGGGTGCGACAGGCTCAGGCCCTCCCGCTCGATCCGGTTCTCACCGCTGCCAACGGCGGCTAGCAGCAGGTTGGTGATGTTGTCGTCGAGCAGGTTGAGCTCATCCACGTAGAGCACACCCCGGTGCGCTTCGGCGAGCAGGCCCGGCTGGAACACGGCCTGGCCACTGGCCAGGGAGGCGGTCACGTCCACCGAACCCACCAGCCGGTCTTCGGTGATGCCGAGGGGCACCTGCACGAACGGCGCCGGGATCACCTTGGTGGGCAGCAGGACGGCGGCATCGCTGCCGCTGGGATCGGCGCCGAGCTCCGTGAGCCGGCGGCTAGTGGTGTCGTCCCAGTCTTCGGGGCGCTGGGG
>RGNC01000089.1 GCA_010029175.1 Synechococcaceae bacterium WB8_1B_136
GGCCGGCAGTGCCACGGCGGAGAGGATGCCGATGATCACCACAACCACCAGCAGCTCCACCAGGGTGAAGCCTTGCTGCAACCGTTGCGCTTGGCTGCCGCGTTTCTGGGCGATGCGCTTCAGAAAGTGGGAGCGCATGGTTGAGGTAAGGGAAGTGGTTGTCATCAGGTGATGTTTGGGCTTGATCTCAAGTTAAAGGGGGCACCTGCGCCACACCACTGGAGCCGACTGGGAATTCGCTGTGAATTTGCTGAGAATGGGCAACGGGCGAGCTTCGCCTTAGCGTCAGGCGGGTTGGGAGAGATCCGGTGGCGCGTGGGCTTTCCCTGGCGGCTAAACCGCAAGGACCTTCAATTCGCCGTCATCTGCAGGCCACCAGTCTGCTGGCGGTGCTGGCTGGCTATGTGGTGCTCCTGTATGCCCATCGCGAGATGGCTGCGAACCTGCGTCAGCAGCGTCATATCGCCCTGGCGCAGGCCACTGGCCTTGCCCTTGGCCAACGGCGTTCGCCAGCGGGCAAGGGCCGCGATCCGTTGACGCAGCAATTGGCGGATCATTCCACGCCCTTGGTGTTGGTGTGGATAGAACCGATCTCCCGGGCCCGGGGCCCAGTTCTGCTCCCCCCAGGTGAGGTCTTCCGTGGTCTGCGCGATGAGCCGGGGCTGATCGCGGCAGCCGATGCCGCAGCCCAGAAGGCTGCCAATCCCCTCTTTGTGGAATTCAGCCATCACGGGCGCAGGCTGGTCACCAGTTCCCATCCGCTCAACCTGGCTGGTCAGCCCCATCGCCTGCATCTGCTGCAGGACTTCACTGTTGAGCTCCAGCAGGAGCAGGTGGTCACTCTGCTGCTGGTTGCGGTGGCGGGTGCCTCGGCCCTGTTCACGTCGGCCTTGCTGCGGCTGGTGATTCACCGCGGCTTGTTGCCCCTCGATGCCTTCAGCGCCACGCTGGCGGGCATGGGCTCCAGCAGCTTGAGCACCGATCGGCTGCCGCTGGCCGATCAACCGCTGGAGCTGCAGCCGATCGCTTCCTCCTTCAACGATCTGCTGGATCGCCTGTCGGAGGCCTGGGAGCACCAGCGCACCTTTGTGAATGGTGTGTCGCACGAGCTGCGCACTCCGATCACCCTGATCGCCGGCTACAGCCGCCGCCTGCTGTGCCGGGCCAGCACCCTCACGCCCGAGCAGGCCGAGCAGCTGGAGCTGGTGGCCAGCGAGGCCGAATCCATGGGCCGGTTGGTGAATGATCTGCTGGAGATTGCCCGCGACGATGCCGGTCGCCTGCAGCTCAACTGCCGCGCCTTTGATCCCTACCAGTTGCTGCGGGACTTGCAGCTGAGGTTGGAGCGCACCGCCGGCGGACGGTTGCTGTTGCAGCCTGCTCCCCGCTTCGATGGGGAGGTGAGCGGTGATCCGGAGCGCCTCAGCCAGTGCCTCACCAACCTTGTGGAGAACGCGCTCAAATACAGCCCCCCCGCCACGCCGATTGAGTTGGGCCTCAGCCAGGACGGCGCTGAACTGGTGTGGCACGTGCGCGACCACGGTCCGGGGGTGCCTGCTGCCGAGCGGCTGCGCATCTTTGAGCGCTTCGTGCGCGGTGCATCCCAGGCCGGCAGCGCCGGCCATGGCATCGGCCTGGCGGTGGTGAAAACCCTGATGGAGCGCATGGGCGGGCGGGTGCTGGTGGCGCAGCCAGCCACCGGCAACGGGGCCGACTTTCAGTTGCGGCTGCCCGTCCTGCGCTCCAACCCGCGCAGCGTTCACCCGCGCCGCTGGTTCAGCCCCGTCTGAGCAGCTGCGGCAGGGCGGCCAGGGCTTCGGTTTTCAGCAGGGTGGCCTCCGCGCCGGCCGCCAGGGCGAGGGTGTTTACTGCCGGATCACACAGGGCCGTCACCACCGCCACCCGACCCGCAAAGCGCCGTGCCGCCAGGGCCTGCAGCGTGGCCGCGCCATCCAGGCCCGGCATCATCCAGTCCAGCAGCACCAGCTCCACCTCGGCCAGCTGGGGGTGCTCCACCAGTTCGCGGCCGTCTCCGCAGCGCAGCACCTGCGCCCCCAGGTCCTCCAGCTCGCTGGCCAGCAGGTCGCGGATGCGGGGGTCGTCGTCGACCACCGCCACCAGGGCCTGGTCCATCGGGCTCATGGGGCCTCCTGCTTGATCGCTCCGCTCTTGAGCAGGAAGCCCACCCCGCGCACCGTTTGGATCAGCGTGGGCAGGCCGGATGGTTCCAGCTTGCGACGCAGATAGCGCACATACACATCCAGCACATTGGCGTCGCCGCAGAAGTGCTCGCCCCACACCTGCCGCAGCAGGCTCTCGCGGCTCTGTACCCGCCCCGGCTGCAGCAGCAGCGCCTGCAGCAGCTGAAATTCCGTGTGGCTGAGATGCACCGGCACGCCGCCGCGGCTCACTTCATGGCTGGCCAGATCCAGCCGCAGATCCTCCAGCTCCAGCACGCTGGCCTCTCCCGTGGCCGGGCGGCCCAGCCGCCGGGCCAGAGCCCGCAGCCGCGCCAGTAGCTCTTCAATGGAAAACGGCTTCACCAGGTAGTCGTCGGCGCCGGCATCGAGGGCCTCCACCCGGTCGCGCACCGCGTCGCGGCCGGTGAGCATCAGCACCGGCAGCTCCAGGCCGGTGGCGCGCACCCTTTGGCAGATCTCCACCCCGCTCAGATCGGGCAGCATCCAATCGAGAATCAGCAGCTCGGGAGGCTGTTGGCGGATGGCGGTGAGCGCCTCCATGCCATCGAGGAACTGGCGCAGACGCGCGTCGTCGTCCGCCAGCAGAACGCTGATGGCTTGCATGGTGGGCCGTGGGGGCTGCACCCTTCCTAACCGCAGCGGCGGGCCCGAGCCCGGATTGATGTGTAAGGCGTGGCTAAGCTCTACACATCAGGCGGCTGTGCGATGTGCACGAACATCGTGATCGACGATCAGCTCATGCGTGATGCCATGCAGGCCTGTGGTGCTCGCACCAAGCGAGAGGCTGTTGAGCTTGGCCTGCGCACCCTCGTGAAGCTGGAGCAACAGAAGCGAATCCGCGGTTTTCGCGGTCGTTTGCCCTGGGATGGCGATCTCGAAAGCCTGCGCCACGAACACGCCTCCGCAGCCGCCGAGCCGGTGTGATTGTTGTTGATTCCTCGGTGTGGATTGATTACTTCAACGGCGTGGCGACGCCTGAGGTGGAGCGTCTCGACGCTCTGCTGGGCTTCACGCCGGTGGCCATCGGCGATCTGATCCTGGTGGAGGTGCTGCAAGGGTTCCGCCACGACCGCGACGTGGCCACGGCCCGTGAGTTGTTCGGATCGATGCCTTTGCTGGCCATGCTCGGTTCCCAGAACGCCTGTAAAGCAGCGGCCAACGACCGGACCCTCCGCAGCCGAGGCATCACGGTGCGCAAGACGATCGATGCAATCATCGCCACGGCTTGCATTGAAGCGAACATGCCGCTGCTGTTCAGTGATCGCGATTTCATGCCCTATGTGGAGCACCTGGGGTTGGAGGCTGCATGAACCTCCAGGGCCAGGAAGCCGCGCAGCCGGTCGTCGTCGTTCACGCTCAGCAACCGGAGAGCAGAGAAGTGAGCCATCGGGTTATGGCGTCTTCAGGTCACAACCGAACAGCTGGCCCAGGTGGGTTTCGACGCCGGCGCGATCGGGTGGGGCGAGGGCGCCGAGACGCTCCAGGATCAGCCGCTCATCCAGAGTGAACAGCTTGAAGCGCACCAGGCAGGGCTGCGGCAGGCCGGCTGCCTGGCAGTCCTGGATCGGCCAATCCAGAGGCCAGGCCGACTGCTTGGCTGAGGTCACCATCGCCAGAAGCAGGTGGCCAGAGGCCTGCTGAAAGCCTGGCTGAGAAAGCACCAGGGCGGGCCGCCGCTTCTGCGCGGTGCGATCGGTGAATGGAAAGGGCACCACCACCAGCCCATAACGCGCACAGGGTTTCACAGATCCCGGAAGGCCTCCTCATCGGTCGGGCTGCTCCACTCCTGCAGGCTGGCGTCGAGACCCTGCAGGTAGGTGAGATCCAGCGGGGCCAGGGCCCGCACCCGCACTGAGCCATCCTCCAGTTCCCAGCTGAGTTGATCACCCTTCCGGAGTCCAAGGGCATCGCGCACCGCCTTGGGAATCGTCACTTGCCCCTTGGCCGTGAGGGTGGCCACCTCGATGGGGACCGTTGCGGGCGCTGCCGTCATGGATTCCTGCTGCATGCCTGCATTTAGTTTATCGACAAGATCTCCTTGCGGTAAGGAGGCCTTTCATCGCTGGGATCGGTTGGGCCCCAGCTGTGTTCTGTCTAGGGTCGTTCGATGGCTCTGTTCGCCTTGCCCCGCGCCGCCCATCTCTCCGGCCGCATGGCCCGCTGGGGGGTGGTGATCGTGGTGGTGTACGCCCTGGTGGCGCTGCTCACGCCGTTGCTGGTGCAGGTCGGCTGGCTGCCGGATCTCAACGCCGGCCTCGACAACCCCATCTACGCCTCCCCCTCCTGGCAGCACTGGTGCGGCACCGATCGTTTGGGGCGAGATGTGTGCGTGCGCACCCTGGCTGGCAGTGGCGTGGCCCTGCAGGTGGTGCTGATCGCCCTGGTGGCGGCGCTGTTGATCGGCGTGCCCCTGGGCATGGTGAGCGGCTACCTGGGGGGCTGGCTGGATCGCGGCCTGGTGCTGCTGATGGACACCCTCTACACCCTGCCGGTGCTGCTGCTCTCGGTGGTGCTGGCCTTCCTGCTGGGCAAGGGCCTGCCCAATGCCGCCGCCGCCCTCTGTGTGGTGTACGTGCCGCAGTACTTCCGGGTGGTGCGCAACCAGACCGCCCAGGTGAAGGCGGAGCTGTTCGTGGAGGCGGCCCGCTCGCTCGGGGCCGGGCCGGTGTGGATCCTGCGCCACTACCTGTTCCGCAACGTGATCACCTCGGTGCCGGTGCTGCTCACCCTCAATGCCGCCGACGCGGTGCTGGTGCTCGGCGGCCTGGGCTTCCTGGGCCTGGGCCTGCCGGAAACGGTGCCGGAGTGGGGCAGTGATCTGCAGCAGGCCCTCAGCGCCGTGCCCACCGGCGTGTGGTGGACCGCCCTCTACCCCGGCGTGGCGATGTTCGTGCTGGTGCTCGGGCTCTCCTTCCTGGGCGAGGGTCTGGAGAGCTGGCTCAGCGGCAGCGGCCAGAGCGGCAAGTCGGCGCGCTGAGGCTGCGGGCCGGCGGATGGTTTCAATAGCGCAGCTTCAGGGTGCGGGGCAGCTGCTCGGCAATCTCTCCCTCGCTGGTGAGGGCGGGGTAGGGACGTCCCTCGCGGCGGCACCATTGCGCCACCTGGGGATAGGCCCACTCGAACAGGATGCGGCGATACGCCGGTTCGCCGCCGGGGATGCCCTCGCCGGCGCTGGGCACCAGGCCGGCCAGCTCCCGCTGGCGCAGGGCTTCGAACAGCAGGGTGGCGGCGGCCACGCTCACGTTGAGGCTCTGCACCATGCCCGTCATCGGGATGAACAGGGGCTGGTCCACCAGGGCCAGGGCCGCCTCGCTCATGCCCCACTTCTCCGCCCCCAGCAGAAAGCAGCTGGGGCCGGTGAAATCGCAGTGGCGGTAGTCCACCGCGTTCACCCCCAGGTGGGTGCCATAGATGCGGAAGCCCTTGGCCTTGAGGCCGGTGAGGCAGGTTTCGATGCTGGGGTGGGGGTGCAGCGGCACCCACTTCTGGCTGCCCTTGGCGGTTTTGTTGAAGGTGCGGGGTCGCCCCGGCAGGCTCACCACATGGGCCTCCATCGCCCCCACCGCGTCGCAGGTGCGCAGGATCGCCGAGAGGTTGTGGGGCTTGTCCACCTGCTCCAGCACCACCGTGAGATCGCCCATGCGGCGGTTGAGCACGGCCTGAAGCCGCTCATAGCGTCGGGGCAGCAGGGGCATGGGCGCTGGCGGCATGGGCGGCGGCGTGGATCCATGCTGTCTGATGGCGGTTGAATGGGGCTCCTGGATCGCCCCCCGCCCGCTGCGATGGCGTTGAGCTTCGATCAGCGGGTGTGGCGGGCGGTGGCCCTGATCCCGGAGGGTCGCCTGGCCACCTACGGCCAGATCGCCGAGCAGATCGGTGCCTATGGCTGTGCCCGCCAGGTGGGCTGGGCCCTGCGGCGGCTGCCGCTGGGCACGGCGGTGCCCTGGCACAGGGTGGTGAATGCCCAGGGGCGGATCAGCCTCAGCCCCAGCCGGGAGGGTTCCGACTGGATGCAGCGGGAGCTGCTGCTGGCGGAGGGCATCCCGGTGGACGCCGTGGGCCGGCTGCCGCTGGCCCTGCACCGCTGGCAGGGTGACTGCGGGGATGTCTCCTGAATTCTGTACAGGCTGTACGGAATTCACGAGAGTCCCGCGGCGGGCTCCCCCTTCCCCCTGTTCCCGGGGGCGGCCCGTCGCGGCCCCGGGTCAGCGCTAGTTGTGGAGCACTGCGCCCATCCGCTGGTTGCGTCCCGACTCCACCCCATCGCCCAGCGCCGCTGGTGCGGCCCCTGAACCGGTGGGCCTGGGGCCACGGCGGGTGGCCTGGCAGGTGCTGCAGGCGGTGGCGGCCGGGGCCTACGCCGATGGCGCCCTGGAGCGGGAGCTGGGGCGCACCGAGCTCTCGGTGGCGGATCGCGGCCTGGCCACCGAGCTGGCCTATGGGGCCATCCGCCAGCGGCGGTTGCTGGATGCCTGGCTGGACCTGCTGGGCAAGGTGCCGGCCCACAAGCAGCCGCCCAAGCTGCGCTGGTTGCTGCACCTGGGCCTCTATCAGCTGCTGGCCAGCGAGCGGGTGCCGGCGGCGGCGGCGGTGAGCACCACGGTGGAGCTGGCCAAGCGCGGCGGCCTGACCCGGCTGGCGCCGGTGGTGAACGGCCTGTTGCGGGCCTTCCTGCGCCGGCAGCAGGCGGGCCAGCCCCTGCCCCTGTCCGCCGATCCGGCGGAGGCCCTGGGGGTGCGCCAGTCGTTGCCCGCCTGGCTGGCCGACGCACTGCTGCAATGGCTGCCGGAGGCCCAGGCGGAGGCTTTCGGCCGGGCCTGCAACACTCCGCCCGCCCTGGATCTGCGCGTGAACCGCCTGCGTAGCAGCCGCGAGGCGGTGCTGCAGGCCCTGGCGGCGGCGGGGGTGGCCGCCGAGCCGATCCCGGGGCTGCCCGATGGGCTCACCCTCACCGGCCGCAGTGGGGATCTGCGCCTGTTGCCGGGTTACGCCGAGGGCCACTGGTGCGTGCAGGACCGGGCCGCCCAGCGCATCGCCCCGCTGCTCGATCCCCAGCCGGGGGAGCGCATCCTCGATGCCTGCGCAGCCCCCGGTGGCAAGAGCACCCACCTGGCCGAACTGATGCGGGATCAGGGCAGCGTGCTCGCTCTCGATCGCGGCGAAGCCCGGCTGCGGCGGGTGGAGCGCAACAGTGCCCGGCTGGGTTTGGGCTGCATCCAGCCCTGCCATGGCGATGCCGCCACCCTGGCGGCCGAGGCCCCCGAGCTGCGGGGCAGCTTTGATCGCATCCTGGTGGATGCCCCCTGTTCGGGTCTGGGCACCCTGGCCCGCCACGCCGATGCCCGCTGGCGGATTGATCCCTCGTCGATCGACGCTCTGGTGGTGCTGCAGCGCCAGCTGCTGGAGGGTTTGCTGCCGCTGCTGAAGCCCGGCGGCCGGCTCGTGTATGCCACCTGCACCGTGCATCCCCGCGAGAACGGCGAGCTGATCGCAGCTTTTCTCGCCGATCACCCCGGCTGGACCCTGCGGGAGAGCTGGCAGCTCTGGCCCGGGGCGCAGCAGGCTGGCGAGGGCGGCGTGGGTGGTGATGGCTTCTTTGCGGCTTCCCTGCAGGCGCCTTAGGGCAGCGGCGGCGGGGCGCTCGGGCTGGCGGGTGGCGGCGGTGCCAGCGGCGGCGGTG
>RGNC01000090.1 GCA_010029175.1 Synechococcaceae bacterium WB8_1B_136
CGCACCCTGATGCTCCTGGGCAGCGGCGAGCTGGGCAAGGAGGTGGCCATCGCCGCCCAGCGCCTGGGCTGCCGCGTGATCGCCGTGGATCGCTACGCCGGTGCGCCGGCGATGCAGGTGGCCGACCAGGCCGAGGTGATCGCCATGACCGATCCCGAGGCCCTCAAGGCCGTGGTGCGCCGGCACCGGCCCGATCTGGTGATCCCGGAAATCGAGGCCCTGGCCGTCGACGCCCTGGCGGAGCTGGAAACCGAGGGCATCACCGTGATCCCCACCGCCCGTGCCACGGCGGTGACGATGAACCGCGACCGGATCCGCGATCTGGCCGCCACGGAGCTGGGGCTGCGCACCGCCCGCTACGCCTACGCCAGCAGCGCCGAGGAGCTGGCCGCCGCGGCCGCGCCCCTGGGCTGGCCGGTGGTGGTGAAACCGGTGATGAGCTCCTCCGGCAAGGGCCAGAGCGTGGTGGAGGGGCCGGAAGGGATCGCGGCGGCCTGGGAGGCGGCCATGGCCGGCGCCCGCGGCAGCGGCGCCCGGGTGATCGTGGAGGAGTTCCTTCGCTTCGAGCAGGAGATCACCCTGCTCACGGTGAAGCAGTGGAGCGGCCCCACGCTGTTCTGCCCGCCGATCGGCCACCTGCAGGAGCGGGGCGACTACCAGTGCAGCTGGCAGCCCGCCCATCTCGACTGGGACCAGCTGGCGGCAGCCCAGGGCATGGCCCGTGCCGTGACCGACAACCTGGGCGGTGCGGGAGTGTTCGGGGTGGAGTTCTTCGTCTGCGCCGGCCCAGACGGCGGCAGCGAGGTGGTGTTTTCGGAGCTGTCGCCACGGCCCCACGACACCGGCCTGGTGACGCTGGTGGGCCAGAACCTCAGCGAGTTCGAGCTGCATCTGCGGGCGGTGCTGGGGCTGCCGATTCCGGAGATCCGCTCCACCGGCCCTGCCGCCAGCCGCGTGATCCTGGCCCCACAGGCCAGCGAGAGCGTGCACTACGAGGGGCTCGATCAGGCCCTGGCAGAGGCCGATGTGCAGGTGCTGCTCTTCGGCAAGCCGGATGCCCGCCCCCAGCGGCGGATGGGCGTGGCCCTGGCCAGCGGATCCGATCTCGATGAAGCCCGCGGCCGTGCCGATCGCGCCGCCGCCAGGATCCAGGTGCGCTGAGCCTGCAGCAGATGCGAATCCCTCTGGTAAGGCGGGGTTTCGGACCTTAAGGTGCGCCCAACGAGACCGCCCATGGCCCAGGCTCAGCCCCAACCCAACAACCGCCGTTCCAGACGCTCCAACCGTTCAGCACAAGAGCGCCCGCGAACCGGACCGAGGCCGGCCGAGCGACCACTGCGCCAGACCCCAGCCGTAGCGGATCTAGACGATCGGCGCCAACGGCGCGCCAAGGCCACTCGCTCGAGCCGCGGCGGCATACCCCGCCTGCCCCTGTTTCTGGTGGGCCTGGGCCTGGGCTACGGCCTGAGCGGACCCATCCCCCACCTGGCGGGGGCGGTGCTGGCCAGCCTGCCCCATCCGGGCGGCCTGCTGCACTCCCTGGTGACCCCTGCCGGCATGGGCAACCGACGCATCGTGGTGATGGGCACCGACCATGTGAGCACCAACACCGACGTGATGTTCACGGTGCAGCTCAAGGACGGCCGCACCGAGCTCACCCAGGTGCCGCGTGACACCTTCATCGACTCGGCGAAGTATGGCGTGATGAAGGCCAACGCCCTCTACAGCAGCGGCGGCCCCGAGATGGTGAAGCAGGAGCTCAGCAAGCTGCTCTCGGCACCGGTGGATCGCTACCTGGTGATGAACCTCGATGCGGTGCAACGCCTGGCCGACGCCCTGGGGGGCGTGGAGGTGGATGTGCCCAAACGCCTCTACTACGTGGACAACAGCCAGGGGCTCTACATCGACCTCTATCCGGGCCGCCAGCTGCTCAAGGGTCAGGAGCTCGAGGGATTCCTGCGCTTCCGCCACGACGAACTGGGCGATATCGGCCGCATGGAGCGCCAGAAACTGGTGCTGGCAGAGGTGTTCCACAAGCTGGCCACCCCGGCGATGGTGCCCCGCATCCCTGAACTGCTTAAGATCGCCGGCAACGACATCCGCACCGATCTCTCGCCGGTGGACCTGGGCACGCTGATCACGGCGATGGGAACCACCAAACTCGCCTCCAGCCGCCTCTCGGGCACCCCCTACTGGCACGAGGATGTGAGCTACTGGATGCCCGACCTCAACCCCAACCACGCCGCCTATCGCAGCCAGGAACCAGCCCTGTAACCGGCCCTCCAGCGGAACCGCAACCTACGGTCGCCGCAGAAATCGGTGGTGATCCAGGCCCTCCACCACCCCGCGGGCCTGGGGCTGGGAGGCAACGAACAGCTTCGAGCGACTGCGCAGACCGGTGGGGATGGCGCCGTGGTCGCCAAGCACCACCCCGAGGGGATGGCCACTCAGCAGATCGGCTTCACCCTGCTGGGAAGCCACCACCAGGATCCGCTCCAGCGGCAGCTGCCAGCGGAGCGCGAGATGGCGAATCGCCTCGGCCTTGGAGGCCCGCAGCGGCAGCACATCGAGATACCAGTGGTGAACGAGCTGGGGCCGGGCCTCCAGCTGGCGGATGCGCAGCTTCTGCCGCACCATCGCCAGCACCCCCTCCGGCGGGGGGTGCAGCAGGTAACTCACCTTGAAGTCTCCCTGCTGCGCTGGGGGCTGCGGCTGCAGTCGAGGCGCCAGCTCCACCAGGGCCGCCTCCACCGCATCCCGCCGCCAACCACTGCCGATGCGGGCCTGCCAGAGCGTATCCAGAGCTCCCTCAGACCCGTAGCGGATCTCGGTGCCCGCCTGAACGATCCACACCTGGGGTTCCCGCAGCCGCAGTTCGGCGTAGCGGTGCCGCGCCGCCTGAAAGCTGCGACCACTGAGGATGCCGAGGCCACTGGCGGCCCCGTCGGTGAGACGCTCGCGCAACCTGGCCAGGCCCTCTCCGTCGGGCGCCTCCAGGCAGCCATCGAGATCCAGCACCAGCAAGCGCTGAACCGGCGGCGGTGGCGGAATCCAGGCCACGGCCGCCTGCTCCTGGGCCAGCGCAGCGGGCTGCGGCTGACACCGCTGCTGGGCATGGCCCAGATAACTGCACACATGGGCATCCCAGCTGAAGTGGCGACTCACGGCCTCGATGCCGTTATCGCGCCAGCGCCGCCAGCGCTCCCCATCGGCGGCAGCGGCCTCCAGGGCCGCCTGCAGGGCGTCGAGGTCGGTCACGTCCACGAGCTGCCCGTTGCCGCAGCAGCGCAGGATGTCGCGGGGGCCGCCGTCATCGGTGGCCACCAGCGGCAGGCCGCAGGCCGCCGCCTCCAGCAGGGTGAGGCCGAAGGGTTCCGTGAGCGCCGGGTTCACAAACACGCCCCCACGGCGGGCGGCCCAGCGGTAGATAGCGGGGATCTGTTCGCCGCGATGCTGCTTGGGATAGGCCACCTGGCCGTAGAGATCAAAGCGATCCACCAGCTCGAACACCTGCTGAAACAGATCGCGCCGCTGCTTGTCCAGCTGGCTGGGATCCTCGCGGCACCCCAGCACCAGCACCAGGTTGTGTCGCTGCCGCAACAGGGCAGAGCGGCCGTAGGCCTCGATCAGGGCCGGAATGTTCTTGCGCCGCTCCGCTCGGCAGATGGCCAGCAGCGGTGGCAGCATCGGCTGGCGCAGGAACGGGCGCAACAGCTCCTCCACCGCCTCCATCTCCCCTGGCAGGGGCTGGGGATGGAAGCGAAGGGCGTCCACACCCGGCGGCACCACCCGGGCCCGCTCCGCACGGAAGCCGTCGTAGCGGGCATATTGCTGCTCCGCCTCCTGGCGGGTGCTGGTTACCACCAGAGCGCTCTGGGCCAGGGCCAGCTCTTCGGCCTCGATGCGGCGATCCATGGCGTACTGCTGCACGATCTGGTCGTGGGCCATGCCATCGGCCAGCAGGCGCCGCTGCTTCTCACGGCCCAGGGAATGGCCGGTGAACACCAGGGGAATGCCCAGCCGCTGCGACACCAGCGCCCCCACATGGCCGGCATCGGCGTAATGGGCATGGATCCAGTCGGGACGCCGGCTCTGCCCGCTGATGTGGGCCGTGATGGCATCGGCCATCTCCTCGAGATGGGGCCAGAGCAGCTCCTTGCGGAGGTAGCGCCGCGGGCCGCAGGCAAAGCGCAGGATGGCGGCACCCGGGCCCAGCGACTCCACCGGCTCGCCGTAGTCGGGTGAAACCCGCCGGTCGTGGATCTGCCGGGTGACCACCTCGACCCGGTCCACCTCCGGCCGGGCCGCCAGGCTGCGCACCAGCTCGAGCACATAGGTGCTCTGGCCTCCCGTGTCCGCATCACGACCCAGCTCCAGATCCCGCCCACGGAACAGGCCGTGCAGATGGAGATGCAGCAGATACAGACCCACTGGCGCCCCTCAACGGTGGGATGCCGGCAGGCATCCGCTGTTAACGCAGGCCTAGCCAGATTTCAAGCGCGCAACAGCCGCTGAAGCGGAAGAAATCCAGGACATGCCCTCAGCGCACCGCCGCCGCCTGGGCGGGCGTCACATCCACCAGCACCATCTCCGGACTGCCCCAGCCCTGGGGTGGCAGCAGGCTGGGGGCGGCTGGGCCCGGCCCCACCTGGCTGCCGGCCGCATAGGCACCATTCACCCAGGCCAGCAGCAGCGGCGAGAGGGGAGCGGATGTCTGCTTGGCCGGGGCCCGCAGGTTGAAGTGATCGCCCCCCTTCGCCAGCACCAGCCGGTGCCCCAGGGGCGGCGTGGCCGCGAAGGGCACCAGCGCCTCGGGGTCGGGAGGCACCACCCAATCGCGGCTGCCGGCCACCAGCAGGGTGCGGGCCTGCAGCTGGGCAGCGGCCTGGGGATCGAACAACAGGCTGATGGGCGGACTCACCGCCGCCACGGCCTTAACACGGTCATCGGTGAGGGCCGCATCATTCACCGCGCTGGTGAAGTTGCACTGCAGCACCCAGCTGAGGGTGCGATCGGCATCGTTCACATTCGGGCAGCGCCTCTTCAGCTGCGCGGCCGAGGCCTGGCCGCCCCCGAGCTGCAGGGCCGTGATCGCACCCCAGGAGTGGCCGATCACCACCACGGCGTCAGCCTTCACCCCTGCCAGCTGCGCCAGCCGACCAGACTGGGCGGCATCGAGCATCGCGCTGACATCCAGGGGCCGCAGGCGCAGTTCAGCCGGCGAGGGGGGAGGCGCCTCGCCGCTGAGCATGGCCCGCTGCTGGTCGCGGTCGCTGCCGGGATGCAGCGGCAGCACCACGGTGTAGCCATGGCTGGCCAGGTGGCGGGCCCAGCCCTCAAAGCTCTCCGGCCCATCCCAGAGGCCGTGGGAAATCACCACCAGGCGGCCATTGGCCCGAGCCGTGGGCTGGATCAGCACCAATTGCAGCGGCGCAGGGCGGTGGGCCACCGAGAGGCTGACCTGGCTGCGCTGCACCGCCAGGGCACCGGGATTGCTCAGGTTCGGGTCCGCGCCGGCGGCGGGCAGGGTGTTGAGCAGTTGCTCGCTGCGCTGGCGCTGGCGGACATTGCGATTCATCAGGTAGACCACCCGGCCCAGGTCCACCCGAGCCGTGGTGCCCGGCAGGGCCTGCAGCAGCGAAAGGATCGTGAGCTGACCACCGGCCGCGGCACGGTTGATGGCGGCGGCGAGTTCCGGGCCGGTGAGCGTGCGGGTCTGGAGGCCATCGAGGGCTCCAAAGGAGGAGAGCACCAGCAGGGCCTGATCCATCAGCGGCGACTCGGCCGACTGCTCGAAAGCGGCCTTGCTGATCGGCAGCGGCGTCTGGAACACCTGGGACAGCTGACGGCCGATGGCGCCGTTGGTGGCGCGATCCAGATCGGCGAGGTCGCTGGTGCCGCTCAGCAGCGCCTGGGGATTGGAGAGCTCACTCACTTTCACGCTGAAGCCCACGTCCACGAACGGCAGCCGCAACTCCACCCGCTCGATCGCCAGGGCCGGCAGGCTGCCAACGGCCATCCACAGGGCGGCCCCCAGCCGGGTGGCCACAGCAAGGGAAGATCGGAGGGCGGGCATCAGCAGGCGACAGCATCGCCGCCCATGCTGGCTCAGGCCTTGCCCACCAGCTTCTGGCGCAGGCCCTTGATGCGGTCGCGCAGGTTGGCGGCCTCCTCGAACTCCAGATTCTTGGCCGCGGCCTTCATCTTCTCCTCCAGCTGCTGGATCAGCTCCGGCAGCGCATCGAGCGGCACCTCGTTGTGGTCCGCCTGCTCAGTGGCCTGCTCCAGCTGCTCGTCGTTGAGTCGGCGCGACACCTCCAGGAAGGCCAGGATGGAATTGCCCGCCCGCTTGCCGGCTGGGGTGGGCGTGATGCCGTGCTCTGCGTTGTAGGCCTGTTGAATGGCGCGCCTCCGCTCGGTTTCCGAAATCGCCTTGGCCATCGAATCGGTGAGGTTGTCGGCATAGAGCAGGGCCACCCCCTCCACGTGGCGGGCGGCACGGCCGATGGTCTGGATCAGGGAGCGCTCAGCCCGCAGGAAGCCCTCCTTGTCGGCATCGAGGATCGCCACCAGCGACACCTCCGGCAGGTCGAGGCCCTCCCGAAGCAGGTTCACGCCCACCAGCACGTCGTAGGCGCCATTGCGGAGGTCTTGGATGATCTCGATCCGCTCGATCGAGTGGATCTCGGAATGCAGGTAGCGCACCCGCACGCCGTTCTCGGCCAGGTAGTCGGTGAGGTCTTCGGCCATGCGCTTGGTGAGGGTGGTCACCAGCACCCGCTCCCCCTTGTCGGCCCGCACCCGGATCTCCCCCAGCAGGTCGTCGACCTGGCCGTCGGTGGGGCGCACCTCCACCACCGGATCGAGCACACCGGTGGGGCGGATCACCTGCTCCACCACCTGCCCGCCGCTCTGATCCAGCTCCCAGTTGCCGGGGGTGGCGCTCACAAAGATCGTCTGCCGGGCCTTCTCCCAGAACTCCTCGCCCTTGAGCGGCCGGTTGTCGGCAGCTGAAGGCAGACGGAAGCCATGCTCGATCAGCACCTGCTTGCGCGATTGGTCGCCGTTGTACATGGCCTGCAGCTGCGAGCAGGTGACGTGGGATTCGTCGACGACCAGCAGCCAGTCGTCGGGGAAGTAGTCGATCAGGCATTCCGGCGGGGTGCCGGCCTGGCGGCCAGCGAGATGGCGGGCGTAGTTCTCCACGCCGTTGCAGTAGCCCACCTGCTCGAGCATCTCCAGGTCGTAGGTGGTGCGCTGCTCCAGGCGCTGGGCCTCCAGCAGCCGGCCCTGGCTGTTGAGCAGGTCCAGCCGCTCCCGCAGTTCAGCGCGGATCGCCTTGATCGCCTCCGCCAGCCGCTCCTTCGGGGTCACGAAGTGCTTGGCCGGGTAGATGTTGATGCTCTCCAGGCTCTGCAGAATCTCGCCGGTGGTGGGGTCCACGTAGCGGATCGCCTCCACCTCATCGCCGAACAGCTCGATGCGCACCAACCGGTCTTCGTAGGCGGGGCCGATCTCGAGCACATCGCCGCGCACGCGGAAGCGGCCGCGGGAGATCTCCACGTCGTTGCGGGAATACTGATTGTTCACCAGCTCCCGCAATGAACCGCGCAGGTTGAGCGTCTCACCCACCTGGAATTTCACGGCGGCCTTGAGGTATTCCGAAGGAATCCCCAGGCCGTAGATGCAGCTGATCGAGGCCACCACAATCACATCGCGCCGCTCAAACAACGAGCGGGTCGCCGAGTGGCGCAGCATGTCGATCTCCTCGTTGATCGATGCCGTCTTGGCGATGTACGTATCGGAGACGGGCACATACGCCTCCGGCTGGTAGTAGTCGTAGTAGGAGATGAAATATTC
>RGNC01000010.1 GCA_010029175.1 Synechococcaceae bacterium WB8_1B_136
TTCACCAAGCTGGCCATGCGCAACATGGTGCGCAAAGGCAAGCTGAGCCTGGTCCACTTCGGCCTCACGGCCGCGGGATTCGTCGGCTTCATCGTGCTGGTGGCCTGGCTGGGCCGGCCCCAGCTGCCCGGGGGCTGAGGAGCGCGCGATGGACTCCAGCCCCACACCCCCGGCGCCAGCCGCCACAGTTGACCTCGACCTGGCCTTTGCAGCCGACGGGGCGTTCGCACCGGAGTTGGTGGAGACCGCCGGCCCCTGGGCCGATCCCCTGGATGGCGCCGAGCATTGGCACGGGCTGCTGGAGGGCTGGCTGGGCCAGCTGGCTGCCGAGCTGCCGCCGGAGCTGCGGGCCCCCGCCTATAGCCTGGGGTTGAGCCTGGTGGGCGACGCCGAAATCGCCGAGCTGAACGCCCAGTGGCGCGAGAAGGCAGGGCCCACGGATGTGCTGGCCTTCGCCGCCCAGGACGACGACCTCGATGGGCTGCCGCCGCTGCCACTGCCGCCGGGGCTGATCGACGCAGACGCCACAGGCGACGACGAGCCCCTGGAGCTGGGGGACATCGTGATCTCCCTCGACACCGCCGCCCGTCAGGCCAGGGAGCACGACCACAGCCTGCAGCGGGAGCTCCAGTTCCTGGCCAGCCACGGCCTGCTGCACCTGCTGGGCTGGGATCATCCCAACGATGCCGCCCTGGCGGCGATGCTGGCCCGGCAGGAGCGGCTTCTCGCCGCCGAGGAGTAGCGGTAGGGTGCGGGCCGGAGTCTGCCCAGGACGCGCTTGAGCCTGTTCGTCCGCCGGGAATCCCATCCGCGCCGGCGCCCCGTGCTGCAGGAGCTGCCTGAACCCACGGCCAAGGTGCGGCGCCTGGGGGCCTGGCAGGTGGCCGGCGACCTGCCCTCCAGTTTTCGCTACGCAGCCCAGGGGCTGATCTACGGCTTCCGCAGCCAGCGCAACTTCCGCATCCATGTGGTCACCGGGGCGGTGGTGTTCGCCCTGGGGCTGTGGTTGCAGCTGCCCCTGGGGCAGCTGGCGGTGCTGGTGCTCACCGTGGCGGCGGTGCTGGTGCTGGAGCTGTTGAACACCGCCACCGAGGCCGTGGTCGACCTGGCCATCGGCCGCCGCTTCCACCCCCTGGCCCGCATCGCCAAGGACTGCGCCGCGGCGGCCGTGCTGGTGGCCGCCCTCAGCTCCCTGCTGATCGCCGCCCTGCTGCTGCTGCCACCGCTGCTGGCGCGACTGGGCGTTTGAATGGTGCCAGGCCTGGCGCTGTGATGCTTCTCGTTCTCGACAACTACGACAGCTTCACCTTCAACCTGGTGCAATACCTGGGGGAGCTGGCCAGTGAGCATCCCCTGGCCGCCGACGTGCGGGTGGAGCGCAACGATGCCCTCACTCTGGAGCAGATCAGCGCACTCCAGCCCGCTGCGATCCTGATCTCCCCCGGCCCCGGCGACCCCGATCAATCCGGGGTGTGCCTGGAGGTGCTGCGGCAGCTGAGCCCCACGATCCCCACCCTGGGGGTGTGCCTGGGCCATCAATCGATCGCCCAGGTGTACGGCGGCAAGGTGGTGCGGGCCAGGGAATTGATGCACGGCAAAACGTCACCCGTGCTGCACGAGGGGCAGGGGGTGTTTGCCGGCCTGCCCAGCCCCCTGATCGCCACCCGCTACCACAGCCTGATCGCCGAGCGGGAGAGCCTGCCCGACTGCCTGGAGATCACCGCCTGGTTGGAGGATGGCACGATCATGGGCCTGCGCCACCGCGACCATCCCCACATCCAGGGGGTGCAGTTCCATCCGGAAAGCGTGCTCACCCAGGAGGGCCATCGCCTGCTGGGCAACTTCCTCAGCCAGGCCGCCGCTCACTAGCACCTGAATCCAGCGCTGCTAGGTTCGCGCCACTCACGCCCTGGGCGACGCCTACCCATGCCCCAGCCGTTCCGCCTGCAGCAGTCCCGCGGGGCCCTGCGGTCCCTGGCCCTCGCAGCGGCGGCCAGTGTTGCCCTTGGCGCCACCAGCACGGTCCGCGCCGACACCGGCGTGACCATCACCAACTACGGCCACAGCGCCCTGCTGATCCAGGGGGGTGGGGCCTCGGTGCTGCTCAACCCGTTCAAGGCCGTGGGCTGTGCCGCAGGCCTGGCCGAACCCCGGGTGGGGGCCACGGTGGTGCTGGCCAGCAGTCGCCTGTTGGATGAAGGGGCGGCGGTGGCCAGTGGCCGGATGCTGAGCAGCCCCGGCTCCTACCGGGTGGCCGGCCTCACGATCGAGGGCATCGCCGCTCCCCACGATCGCTTCGGTGGGCGCCGCTTTGGCAACGCCACCCTCTGGCGCTGGCGCCAGGGTGGGCTGGAGTTCGCGCATCTGGGGGGCACCGCCGCTCAGCTCAAACCGGAAGACAAGGTGCTGCTCGGCAAACCCGATGTGCTGATCATCGGCGTGGGCGGCGGCGCCAAGGTGTACGACGGCGCCGAGGCCGCCGCGGTGGTGCGAGACCTGGCGCCACGGCGGGTGATTCCGGTGCAATACGTGAGCGGCAAACCGCCGGCCCAGTGCGACCAGGGCAGCGTGGAGCCGTTCCTCCAGGCCATGGCCGGCACGCCGGTGAAGCGGGTGGGCCGGGTGCTCAGCCTGCCGGCGAAGCTGTCTGAGGGCACCCAGATTGAGCTGATGCGCTGAGGGCTCAGCCCTGGAGGCCTGCGGCCGTCAGCCCTACAACCCCGCAATGGCGGCATAGGCCTGCCAGAACTGCCGCATCTGGGCCGTGGTGCCGAGGCTCACCCGCAGGGAGCCGTCGATCTGGGGCTTGCCCGCCATGGAACGCACCAGGATCCCCGCCTCCCGCAGGCGGGCCTCCACGGCAGCCGCAGGTGCACCGGGCCAGGTCGCAGCGTGGCCACCAGCCAGTCCCGGGCGCGCAGCACCTCAGCCACGTAGGCATCGGTGTAGGGCTGATCCGCCAGGGCGGCAAAGGCGGCCGTTACCGCGAAGCTGTTGATGTCGTAGGGCCCGGTGACCCGGCTCACCCGATCCACCACCGCCGCCGCCCCGATGGCGAACCCCATGCGCAGACCCGCCAGGCCGGCGGTTTTGGCCAGGGAGCGCAGCACCAGCAGATTGGGCGTGGCGGCGAAATCCGCCAGGGGCAGCACACTGTCGCCCGTGAAGGCCTCATAGAGCTCATCCACCACCACCAGGGTGGCCGGCGCCGCCGCCGCCAGCTCCAGGATCCGCTCGGGGGCCAGACGGGTGCCGGTGGGGTTGTTGGGGTTGCAGATCAGCAGCAACCGCGGCGGTTGCCAGTCCCCGTCGGCGCGGCCATCGCCCAGCGGGCCCAGCAGTGCCCTGCGGATCTCCTCCAGCGGGAAGGCGAAATCCGGGAGCCGATAGGGAATGGCCTCGATCGCCATGCCCTGCATCTGGGCGCAGGGGGTGTAGTAGCCGAAGGTGGGGCTGGTGGTGAGCAGGGTCTCGCCCCGGTCGCCATAGGCGTGAAAGATGGCATGGATGGCGGCATCCACACCGTTGAACAGGCCGATCTGCTCCGGGCACAGCCCAGGGGCCCCGGCCGAACCTGCGCTGCAGCCACCGGCCAGGTTGGCGATCAGGGCCTCCCGCAGGCCGTCGTACTCGGGATAGATGCCGTAGTGATCGGCCGGAATGGCACGGATCGCCTCCACCACTCCGGGGCTGGGACCCACGGTGTTCTCGTTGAAGTCGAGCCGCAGCAGCCCACGCCGCCCCTCCAGGGGGGCGCTGTAGGCCTGCAACCGCTCCACCTCAGGGCGTGGCTGGGGCATGGGGCGGGCCTGGGGCATGGGGCACTGCCGCGACAACTCCGCGTCCATCACATCCGCTCCAGGGTGGGAATGCCCAGCAGCCCCAGGCCCAGCTTGAGGCGGGCTCCTCGGCCTTGAGCACCGGCACCTGGTCGTAGAAGCGATTGAACACCTGGCTCAGCTCGAACAGATAGGTGCAGAGACGATTGGGCAGCAACTCCTCCTCCACCTCGGCGATCACCCCATCGAGCTTGAGCAGCTCGCGCACCAGCGCCCATTCCTGGGGCTCACTGAAGTGGACCGCCCCGGCTTCGGAATCGGCGCCGGCCTTGCGGGCGATGCCGGCGATGCGCACCACGGCATAGAGCAGATAGGGCGCCGTGTTGCCGGTGAGGGCCAGCATCCGATCGAAACTGAACTGGTAGTTGGTGATCCGGTTGGTGGAGAGATCGGCGTACTTCACCGCCGCCAGCCCCACGGTGGTGGCCACCTGCACAATGAAGGCCTCATCCTCGCTGCGGTCCTCCTCCGCCAACCGCCGGCGCAGGTCGGCCTCGGCGCGCTCAACGGCCTCATCCAGCAGATCCCGCAAGCGCACCGTATCGCCGGCGCGGGTTTTCAGCTTCTTGCCGTCTTCCCCCTGCACCAGGCCAAAGGGCACGTGCTCCAGGCGGGCACCGGCGGGGATCCAACCGGCGCGGCGGGCCACCTGGAACACGCCGGCGAAGTGGCTGGCCTGGCCGGCATCGGTCACGTAGATCACCCGCCGGGCGCCGTCGCCATCGGGAACGGCGCCGAAGCGATAGCGGATCGCCGCCAGGTCGGTGGTGGCGTAGTTGAAACCGCCATCGCTCTTCTGCACGATCACCGGCAGGGGCTTGCCGTCTTTGCCTGTCACCCCCTCCAGGAACACACAGCGAGCTCCATCGTCGGTCACCAACAATCCGGAGGCGTCGAGGTCGGCAACAACTCCCTCCAGGTAGGGGTTGTAGAAGGATTCACCGCGCTCGCTGAGGCGGATGTCGAGCCGGTCGTAGATCTTCTGGAATTCACGGCGGCTCTGGTCGCAGAGCAATCCCCAGGCCTTCAGCGACACCGGGTCACCGCCCTGCAGCTTCACCACCTCTTCGCGGGAGCTGGTCTGGAAGGCTTCGTCGTCGTCGAAGCGGGCCTTGGCCTGGCGGTAGAAGGCCACCAGATCACCCAGGTCCACCGCGTCAGCGGTGGTGAGGGCCTCAGGCGCCACCTGCTTGAGATGGGTGATCAGCATCCCGAACTGGGTGCCCCAGTCGCCCACGTGGTTGAGCCGCAGCACCGGGTGGCCGCGAAACTCCAGCACCCGCGCCAGGGCATCGCCAATGATCGTGGAGCGCAGATGCCCCACATGCATCTCCTTGGCGATGTTGGGGCTGGAGAAGTCCACGATCACCGGGGGCAGCGGCCGGGCGGCCCCAGCGGCATCCACCCTTGGCACCCCCAGCCGCGGATCCCCCAGGCGGGCCTGCAGCTCCGCCTCCAGGCGCTCCGGCCGAAGGGTGAGATTGATGAAGCCGGGGCCAGCGATCTGGGGGACGTCGCAGAGCTGGAGGAAGGCCGGATCAGCGGCCAGCTGCTCCACGATGGCCGTGGCGATGGCCCGCGGTGGCTGGCCGAGGGGCTTGGCCAGGGGCAGGGCGCCGTTGGCCTGAAAATCCCCGAATTCCGGCTTGCTGGCCGGCGCCAGCTGGGGATCCAAGGGCTGGCCGGCGGCCTGGGCCGCTGCTGCCGCATCCGGGAAAGCCCGCTCCATGGCCGCGCGCAGCTGGGCTTCGAGGGCATGGAGAACGGTGAGCATGGAGGCGATCAACCGCTGCGGCGGCAGGCACGTTCCGTGATCATCCCTCAGTCGTCGAAACGCATGCTCAGATCCAGCCAGGGGCTGCGGGTGATCGGGGCACTGCTGGAGATCAGATCCACACCGGTGGCGCCATAGGCACGCAACTGGTCGGGCTGCACGCCGGAGGCCTCCAGCACCAGCGCCCCACCCCCTCGCCGACCGGCCGCCACCGCCCGCAGCTGGGGCACCAGCTGCTGCAGCGCTGCTGGGCTGAACTCATCCAGCAGCACGCCATCGGCCCCCGCCTCCACCGCCGCCAGGGCTTCAGCAGCGGTCTCCGCCTCCACAATCACCCGCGCCGGCCAGGGAGCGGAGGCCCGCACCGCCGCAATCGCCGGCGCCACACCGCCGGCCCAGGCCAGGTGGTTCTCCTTGAGCATGGCCGCGTCGTCGAGCCCGAGGCGGTGGTTGATGCCGCCGCCACAACGCACGGCGTACTTCTCCAGCTGGCGCAGGCCCGGGCTGGTCTTGCGGGTGTCCGCCAGGGCAACCCCGGTGCCCTCCAGCTCCGCCACCAGGGCGGCCGTGGCCGTGGCGATGCCGCTCAGGCGCATGGCCAGATTGAGGGCGGTGCGCTCGCCGGCCACCAGGGCCGAGGCGGCTCCCTCCAGCTCCAGCAGACGCTGCCCCGCCACCACGGCGGCGCCATCGGGCACCAGCAGCCGCAGCCGCAACTCCGGATCCAGCAGGCGGAACAGGGGCTCCACCACCACGCCACCGCAGAACAGGCCGGGCTGCTTGGCAACCCAGTGGGCACGGCCGCAGCGCCCGCTCAGGGCCGGCGCCGTCAGGTCACCGCGGCCGATGTCCTCCGCCAGCCAGCTGCGCAGCTGACCCTGCAACTCCGGGGTGAGGTGCCAGTGGGCCATGGAGGGCGGGCAAGCGGTAGTCGGGAGTCTGCCAACTTCTACCGGGTTCCCAGATCACAGCAGGCGGGGAGGCCCGCCCCGGGCCCTACTTGCCAATGCAGAAGCGGGAGAACACCCGATCCAGCACCGCTTCACTCACCTCCTCGCCGGTGATCTCCCCCAACTCCCGCACCGCCGCCCGCAGGTCGATGGTCCAGAAGTCCCAGGGCAACTGCTGTTCAGCCGCCTCCAGGCTGCGCTCGAGCGCGGCTGCAGCGGCCGCAGCCAGGTCCTGCTGACGGCGGTTGAGGGCCACCTGCAGACCCTGCTCGCCACCACAGCCGCAGCAGTGCAGCAGGGCATCCTCCAGCTGCTCCTGACCCGCACCGGTGAGGGCACTGATGCACACCTGGGCCGGGCCCTGGCCCTGGCGCTGCCTCTGGGCGTCGGGTTCAGCCTGCTCGCCCATCAGCTGATCGGCCTTGTTGCCCACCAGCAGCAGCGGCACCCCATCGGGCACCTGCCGCCGCAACTCCTCATCGCCAGGCCCCCAGCCAGCCGCCAGATCGAACAGCAACAGCACCACATCGGCGGCAGCCAGGGCAGCGCGGCTGCGCGCAATGCCCAGCTGCTCCACCGGGTCGTCGGTGACGCGGATCCCGGCGGTGTCGAGCAGGGTGAGGGGCACCCCCTGGATCACCAGCTCGCTCTCCACCAGGTCGCGGGTGGTGCCGGGCAGATCGGTCACGATCGCCCGCTCCATGCGGCTGAACCGGTTGAGCAGGCTGGATTTGCCCACGTTCGGGCGACCCACGATCGCCACCTGCAGGCCTTCGCGCAGCCGTTGGCCCCGCTGGCCATCGGCCACCAACTGCTGCAGCTCGCTGCGCACCCCCTGCAGCTCCGCCACCACAGCCTGGCCATCGAGGGGCGGCAGATCCTCCTCGAAATCCACCCGAGCCTCCAGCTCCGCCAACTGATCCAGCAGCCGTTCCCGCAGGGAGGTGATGCGGCGCTGCAGGCCGCCATCGAGGCCAGCCATCGCCAGCTGTGCCGACCGACGGCTGCGGGCCGTCACCAGCTCACTCACGGCCTCGGCCCGGGTGAGATCCAGGCGGCCATGCAAAAACGCCCTCTGGCTGAACTCTCCGGGCAGGGCACGCCTAGCCCCGCTGGAGAGCACCAGCTCCAGCACCCGCTGCACGCAGATCAGGCCCCCGTGGCAGTGGAACTCCACCACGTCTTCGCGGGTGAAGCTGCGGGGCGCCTTCATCAGCAGCAGCAGCGCCTCATCCACCCGCTCGCCGCTGGTTGGATCCACCACATGGCCGTAGAGCACCCGGTGGCTCTCCCAGGGTTGCCCCCCCGGGGCCACAAACAGACGACGGGCAATCGCCTCGGCCTCAGGCCCCGAGAGGCGCACAATCGCCACACTGCCCTGGCCGGCGGCGACGGCCGTGGCAACCGCTGCAATGGTGTCGTCGGGCAAGGAACATCCCGGCCATGCCGGGTGGGATCGCGCAGCTTCCAGTGTCCCGCCTGGCCCTCAGCCCTGGGGGAACAGCGGGCAAACCATCAGATCAATGTGGCCTCCCGAGGGGTGACGCCACTCGCGGAACTCCTCCAGCAGGGCACTGCGGGCCCGCTGCTGCTGCTCCTGCTCCAGGCGCAGCAGCCGCTGATGCACCAGGTCCAGGGTGTCGTCGATCAGTTGAGCGGCGTCTTCGCCAGACATGGTGCGCTTCCGAACAGTCGCAGGGTTCTAGGCACCACCACACCGTCAGGAGGTAGTGCTGGTCACGATTCCTCCCCGCGTCAGAAATCCCGCACCAACCGCAAGAAATCGAGCACCACCGACCACCAGCGCTGGGATCCGTGCCTCAGTTGCCTAAAGAGTTGCCTAAACCAGAACCCCAGCAACCCCGAGCACCCGCAAGAATTCGTACGCCTCATGCAGAATTTGCATAATTCAGGGCATCAAGCGACGGTGATCCGCACCCATCACTGGGCATTTGCGCCTATGGCGACATACCGTAGAAATTCCAGAGATCCGCTAGAGTCGGGGAATTCTGGGTATAAGGGTTCTCCCCAGTCCTTGTGCCGACTTCTCTGAGGGGGTTGGAGGTCTTATGGCGCTACAAAAAGCATGGACCCGACTAATTGGTTCGCCCTCTTGGGACACCATCACCAGTCCAATTGCCGACGGCAATGGGGGCATCTTTGTTACTGGACTCACCTACGGAGACCTTGATGGTCAAACCAACAATGGATATCGCGATGTATTTATTGCTCACTATGACAGCACAGGCAATAAGAGTTGGACCCGACTAATTGGTTCGTCATCTAGTGACCTCTTCGCCAGTGCAATTGCCGATGGCAATGGTGGCATCTTTGTTGCTGGAACCACCGACGACCTTGATGGTCAGTCCAGCAATGGAGGTGGCGATGGATTTATTGCTCACTATGACAGCACAGGCAATAAGAGTTGGACCCGACTAATTGGTTCGTCATCTTGGGACACCATCACCAGTCCAATTGCCGATGGCAATGGTGGCACCTTTATTGCTGGATACACCAATGGGGACCTAGATGGTCAAACCAATAATGGAAATAGCGATGGATTTATTGCTCACTATGACAGCACAGGCAATAAGAGTTGGACCCGACTAATTGGTTCGCCACCTGGTGACTACATCCACATTGCAATTGCCGATGGCAATGGTGGCATCTTTGTTGCTGGAGAGACTCGGGGGGACCTAGATGGTCAAACTAACAATGGAGGTGGCGATGGATTTATTGCTCATTATGATAGCACAGGCAATAAGAGTTGGACCCGACTAATTGGTTCGCCCTCTCTGGAATACGTTAAAAGTGTAATCGCCGATGGCAATGGTGGCATCTTTGTCGCTGGAGACACCGAAGGAAGCATTGATGGTCAGACTTACAATGGAGGGATCGATGGGTTCGTTGCTCACTATGACAGTGCTGGGAATAAGAGTTGGACCCGACTAATTGGTTCGTCACCTGGTGACCATATCCACAGTGCAATTGCCGATGGCAATGGTGGCATCTTTGTTGCTGGAGGCACCAGCGGGGACCTGGATGGTCAAACCAATAATGGAAAGAGCGATGGATTTATTGCTCACTATGACAGCAATGGCAATAAGAATTGGACTCGATTAATCGGTTCATCCTCATATGACAGCATCCTTAGTATGATCCCCGATGGCAATGGTGGCATCATTGTTGCTGGAAGCACCAGCGGTGACCTGGATGGTCAAACCAATAATGGAAATAGCGATGGATTTATTGCTCACTATGACAGCAATGGCAATAAGAGTTGGACCCGACTAATTGGTTCGTCATCTTGGGACACCATCACCAGTCCAATTGCCGATGGCAATGGTGGCATCTTTGTTGCTGGATACGCCAATGGTGACATAGATGGTCAAACCAACAATGGTGAGGGCGATGGATATTTAGTGAAATTGAACATGGACAATACCGATGTCAGTGACGACATATCACCCCCAACCATCCAATCCACCGCCGCCACAAGCAACCAACTGATCCTCAAGTTCTCCGAGGACATTCAAATTGCAGGTGGGGGAACCCTCAATCCTGCATACATGACCGTCACCGTCGATGGTCAGATCCGCAAGGTCACAAGATCCCAAATCACGCCACCAGATCATCCAACGATTCATACTGCCTCCCAGTTAGTGCTCACACTGTCTGGGCGCTCACTTGGTGGTGCAAAGTCCATCAGCGTCTCCTACAACCCGCCAAGCAACACCACCACTTCAGGTTTTATCACCGACCTCAGTGACAATCCTCTAGCGTCCATTGCGACGCAGGTGGTCGATACCTTCTCCACCAGCACCAACATCAACAAGAGCGGGATCGCCAGCGCCTATAAGAACCTGATTCTCACAGGATCCGCACCGATCACTGGATACGGGAATACCCAGAACAACACCATCACAGGCAACGATGCCAACAACACGCTAGATGGTCTTGCTGGTGCCGACACCATGATCGGTGGTCTTGGCGATGATACCTACATCGTTGACAATGTTGGCGATGTCGTCACTGAAGTCGCGAGCGAAGGAATCGATACCGTCCAATCCACGATCACCTACACCCTGGCAGATAACGTGGAGAACCTGACGCTTCTTGGATCTGGAGCGATCAATGGCACTGGCAACAGTGCCAACAACATTCTCACGGGCAACGCTGGTGCCAATGTGCTCAATGGCAATGGTGGCACTGATACCTTGATCGGTGGTCGTGGCAACGACACCTACATCGTTGATTCTGCCGGCGACATCATCACCGAATCTGGATCATCCAGTGATATTGACTCAGTTCAGTCTTCCGTCTCATGGGTGCTTGGAACCAATCTTGAGAATCTGACTCTCACAGGATCCAGTGCCATCAATGGCACGGGCAATAACCTCGACAATATCATCATCGGTAACAGTGCCAGCAACATCCTGGATGGTGGCAACGGTGGAACCGACCGTCTGACTGGTCTTGGAGGCGCAGATACCTTCTGGTTCTCAACGCGTCCATCCAGTTTCCGCAATTCCTCTGCCGATCACATCACCGACTTCTCCAGCGCCCAGGGCGACAAGATCCAGATCACCAAGAGTACCTTTGGTATCACTGCATCCACGGCAACATTGAGCGTGGTTAGCAACGCCAACGCCTTGACCACAGCACTCAGTGGTTCGTCGATGTTCGTCTATGAGACCAGCAGTGGTGAACTGCACTGGAACCAGAACGGCATCTCTAGAGGTGCTGGTACTGGTGGTGTTCTTGCCATCCTGGACAACAAGGCAACCTTGAGTGCTGGAGATCTGGTGCTGATTTGATCCCATTGGATCATGACTGGCATCCAGGATGACTCTCAAGGTGCCTCAACACCTTGGAGTCGCTCTAGGTCTCAAGATCATGGAGCAGTCTCTGAGCACCATAGAGGCATCATTCACAGCATCCCCACTGCCGTAAATCAAATCTCCCTGCGCCCAGAGGATCCAAAGCAATCGTGCTACGCACGATTCACTCCGTGATCTCATAGCAAGATATTCGATTTTCAATGTTCACTCACTAATCATAAGGCAGAAAGGCATTCTTGTCAATCAGGGGTTGACAAGATCATATTTCGACAGTAGACTATGTTTGTCCCGGTTGAAGAGAAGGATTAGGCACTTAAAGGTCTTTAAGATATTCCAATACTCTTAGGCGTCCAATAGTCAAAAACACCTTAAAGATGCCATGGGCAAACGCCTGAAAGGCGTTTCATTCAAGATCCCCACAAGAACCCGCATTTATTCTCTACAGCATTCAGGGCACCTATAATCGCCCCAAGAACAACTCTGGGCGCTCTGTCACCTTGTCACCTAAACCTGCAAGGTTACAGACGGTCTCCTGAAACTTTCAGTTCTTCTAAATAGAAAGTGTGGAGACCATGGATCAGATCACCAGTGCCAACAGAGGTTGATTCGTAGAATCTGATTATTCAGAGTGATTTGCAAGGAAGAGTCAAGTGCCTTGAGGTACAAGGAGTGACTAATTACAATAACTCAACCTTCATAGAGTCTCAAATACAACACGGACTCTGACCCATGAGAATCTTAAGGTCGCAAGATTCTCAAGGGTGATCCACCATTCCTGAGACTCACCAGAGCATCAGGACGAACTCATATTCAGAGGAAGAACACAATGAGAAACAAACAAGACCTTGCGTTAGCAAATTCCCGACTGAAAAGAGGGAATACTTCAGGACTCAATGAAACCTATATTCATGCCATCAAGACCCTCATCACCAACCAATGGAACTCATACCCACCCGCCTGGTTCATCACGCTCCAATGGTCACCAGCACCCTATAAGTTCGATCAGGCATCAGGTCACGCCAAACACTTCAGGAACAAGTTCTTAACGGCGATCTACCATTGCACCCTTAAACAACTACCAGCACCAGAAGACCGATGCAAACTGATCTGGTTTCATGAACGGGCACAAGATCCAACAGGTCGCTGGATCTACCACTCACACCTACATCCGACTCCAGTTCCTCAAGTCACCACTGCACATCATCTCCAGTGGATCATTGCCCATCATGTGGCACCAGGATTTAACTGCCTCAAGCACCTAAATCGCAAGATAGATCCTGCCGTGATGACCTGTCCCTGGAATCATGATCATCACGCTTTCTATAATCTCAAGGACTTCTACCGTCACCAGTACCGTCAGGATTCAGACCTAGTGCTGGATGTTCAGATCTCTGACCTGATGACAACTAAATAGATTCAGTCTACGAACAGTCCAGATGTCCCATCACCCTAAGCAATCACCCTTTGCCACCGTAAACTTCTACTTCGGCGAACAGCACCTGGACACACTTCAGGAGTTTGATCAACTCTCACGTACCATAAAACGCTCAAGAACGGGAACCCTGCACTTCCTCTTGACTCATTATAAGTGGTACAACAAACACAATCTCGCCTGCATCGGTTGAGGTTCATGAGCAAGCAGAATCAGATACAAGAGCGCGTTGCCTACCTACAGGAACAACTGGATTCTCTGGGGCACTTCCTACCTGAGACCTATCAGTACCTGATGGATGAGATGGATACCCAGCACCGCCACCTCATGGAACTCAAGGTTCAAGACTTCTATGCAACGCAACATCATGACCCGTCAGTCGCGTGAATGAGGCGCAGAAGATGGATCGCTCGTCTTCAGATTGCAACCCACACCGAGCATTGACACAGGATACTATATGTCTTATAATGACTAAATGAACATCGACAACTGAATACTCAGATGGCATTGATGATGCCTCATCACATCACTGCCCTCTCCAGGATCGCCCATAAGGGTCTCAGGGTTCAACAGCACTCAATCCCACCCTTCCAGTGACATCGCGCCTTGTAGGGGCACTGACGGCGCACTGGTGCTCATGGTGATCAACGATTAGCACCACCACCTGATCCTTATGCCCAGCACGGTAACTTCAACCGACCCGTGGGTTTCGCATAGGTCTTGAGCAGTTCCTCCGTCCGATGCCCTGCCATGCTCGCCAGATCGGCAGGAGAATTCCCCAACGCCAGCGCATGACTCAAGAATGAGTGGCGCACCGCATACAACCGTCTGGGCACCACACCCACACGACGCTGAGATCGTTTCCACACCTTCTCCAGCAGACCATCGTATAAGTTCCCGTAACTTCTGGGTGTCACGAACACCAGACCTTGTTCCACATCCAGGTTGAGTTCCCGCATTGCTTCTCTGTGATGCTCTAGTAACATCAGCAAATGCTCTGTCAGTGGCACGATCCTCGATCTCCCCGTCTTGGTTCCACTCCAGACTCTGCGGTGATTTGAATTACCATTGCGCCTCAAGGTCTTACTGATCACCAGTTCACCTTCCTGCAGATGCACCGCATCCCAGGTCAGTCCGATCAGTTCGCTATTCCGCAATCCAGTGTTCAACCACAGAGCAAAGCACACATAGAACCAGTTCTCGTGCTCCTGGAGATCCTTGAGTACCTTCTGGATCTCCGCTTTGCTCAGCACCTCATGTTGGACACTACGAGCGGGAACTTTGATCTGCACCTCCTGCAGAGCAACATTATGAGGTTGCACACGCCTCAACAATCCAACGACTGATCGGCGGGTACTGGCGCTCAGACCTTCTGCTTCCATCCAGGTCAGGAACGCTCCAATCTCCACGGCAGAGCGGATCGGATGACCGTAGCGTTGGATCACACAATACCCATGGGCAACCCGTCCATACGGTTGGCGATCTACAAGTGCCTTGAGTGCCTTGAGCAGATCCACATCCTCTGAAGCACTGTGGGTCTGATACTTCTGCAGGGTGGGATCCAGATCTCCTGATTGAAAGTCACTCCAGATCTGGGCGCTGATGACCTGGGCACGGGCAACGGCAAGAGGATCATCCCAGCGACCCAGGCGATGCAACCGCTGATCGATGCCATTGACCCGCACCCGCATCTGGATCGAACCGTTGTTCCACCGAAGCGTTGGTGCCTTACGCATCAGACCAGCGCGGAAGACCTGCCATGCCATGAACGACCCACAGGATCCAGGTCAAGTCCCCACTGAAACACGCCGAAACGCTCCGAATTACCGCAAGATTATAGCATTATACGCTAAGGGCACGGCTTTATACGCTATAGATGGCTTCCTAGGTGCTTAACCGTTCTCCTGTGCCTCTGAAATCTCAATGCTGGTCAGTGGTTTGGCGCTGATGCACCAGGTCCAGGGTGTCGTCGATCAGTTGAGCGGCCTGTTCGGAGGTCATGGCAACTGCTGTGGGTGGAGCCCGTTGTATCCAGGCTCTGCCGCAGCGGCTGTAGCGAGGGCAACCCGGCTGCGCAGCGGATCCCAGCAGATTCTTTAAACATTGGCGAACAATCTGCCGGTAGTGCAGCAAACATTGACAACTGGATCCTGGCGCTATGAAGGATGCACACCCCCTCCAACGCCCTGCGCCCATGGCTTCCTTCTCGATCACCATCGAAGGTGGCTCCACCTTCAACTGCTCCGATGACACCTACATCCTGGATGCGGCAGAGGAAGCCGGTGTTGATCTGCCCTATTCCTGCCGGGCTGGCGCCTGCAGCACCTGTGCTGGGAAGTTGCTGAAGGGTTCGGTGGACCAATCCGACCAATCGTTCCTGGATGACGAGCAACTGGCCCAGGGCTACGCGCTGCTCTGCGTGAGCTACCCCACCAGTGATTGCCTGATCCAGTCCGAGGTGGAGGGGGATCTGGTCTGATGGCCGATCGTCCCCGGCAGCTGCGATGACAACACCATCGCCGCAACTGGAGCCACGGCGGGATCAGCAACGGCGAGCCCTGGGTGAGTCCACCCCGTTCATCGTGCTGATCCTGGTGGTTCTGGTGGCGCTGGGGATTTCAGACCACGCCATCCTGCTGGCCAACGGCAACACTCCAAGTGGCGCCTTTGGCAGGGCTCTGCTCAACCACCTGCGCATCGGGCTCTACGGCGGCACCTGGGCCCTGCTGTTCTGCTGCGCCATCGCCGGACAGCTGCACCGTTGGCGGGCCCTGCGGTGGGACTTTCGCGCCCTGGCCTGGCTGCTGGCCCTTGGCCTCTGGCTGAATCTGGCCCAGGTGAACATCGGCCTGGTGGCGAATGCGATCCCTCCGTCGCTGCTGCTGGCCCAGGGGGTGGTGCTCTACCTGCTCACCCTCTGCCTCTGGAGCTTTTATTACTGGATCATCGACAGCCCAGCGCAAGCCCCAACCAATCGCGCCAACCGGCAACAGGCCTTCTGGTGGGTGCCGCCCCCGTCCTACAGCCAGGATGCGGAGCAAGAGTGGCAACCCTCCTGGCTGGATTACACCTATCTCTCCGCGATGGTGAGCTTCTCCTTCTTTCCAAACGTCGAACCAATCAACACAACCAGCAAGCTGTTGATCCTCTGCCAGCTGTTCACCGTGCTGGACATCGACATCGTGCTGGTGGCACGGGCCGTGAGCCTCGAGCACATCGGCCATCGAGCGGATCTGATCCATGGTGTTGCTCAGCTGGGCGGCACTGGCCAGTTCCACCCGCAGGTCGATGCGGGCCGGCCGGCCCGGATTGGTGCGCACGCGGGCATCACTGACGTTGATGCGGTGGTCGGAGAGGCGGGTGAGGATGTCCTTGAGCACGCCCACCCGATCCAGCACCTCGATGCGCAACTGCACCGGATAGCGGCGGCGCTGCTCTTCACTCGCCAGCGGGTTCCAGCGCACCGGCAGGCGGCGCTCCGCCGGCACAGGAGCAAGGTTGCCGCAATCCTGGCGGTGGATGGTGATGCCGTGATTGCCGAGGGCCACCGTGCCCACGATCGCCTCCCCCGGCAGGGGGCTGCAACATCCCCCCAACCTGTATTCCAGGCCCTCCAGGCCCAGGATCGGACTGGCCTCGCCATGGCCGGTGGGCGGAGGCGGTGCCGCGGCGGCGGCCTGCTCCCCCTGGGCAGAGACATTGCGGGCCAGTTCCTCATTGCTGAGCACCGGCACGGCCACCGCGGAGGCCAGCCGCAGCTCCTCCCGCAGGCGGTTGAGCACCTGCTGCAGGGTGACACCGCCGAAACCAATGGCCGCGAGCAGGTCGTCGGTGCCCACCAGATTGCAGCGCCTGGCCACTTTGGCCATGGCCTCACCGTTCAGCAGGGCATCAAAGCCATCGCGGCCCAACTCCCGCTCCAGCATGGCGGTCCCGCGCTGGATGTTCTCATCGCGATGGCTCTTCTTGTACCACTGGCGGATGCGATTGCGGGCCGTTGGGGTGGCCACGAAATTGAGCCAGTCGAGGCTGGGATGCGCACTCTTGGCCGTGATGATCTGAACGAAATCTCCGTTCTGCAGCGGCGTTGCCAACGGGCAGAGACGATCATTGATGCGAACACCCTGGCAGTGATTACCCACTTCGGAGTGAATGCGATAGGCGAAGTCCACCGCCGTGGAGCCCTTGCGCAAGCCCACCACATCGCCATTGGGGGTGAACACGAACACCTCCTCATCGAAGAGATCCTCCTTGATGGAACGCAGGAAGTCGCTGCTGTCTTCACCAACGCCATCCTTCTGCCAGTCCACCAGTTGCCGCAGCCAGTTGAAGCGCTCGGCATCCGCGCCGGAGGCCGCAGGCGAACCACCTTCCTTGTATTTCCAGTGGGCGGCAATGCCGAATTCCGCCACCTGGTGCATCTCGGCGGTGCGGATCTGCACCTCAATCGGCCGGTGCCGACCGATCACTGCCGTGTGCAGCGACTGGTAGCCATTGGGTTTGGGCAGGCCGATGTAATCCTTGAAGCGGCCGGGAATCGGCCGGAAGGTGTCGTGCACCACCGCCAGGGCCCTATAGCAGCTCTCCAGATTCGGGCAGATGATGCGCAGGGCTGCCACGTCGTAGATCTCGTGGAAGGCCTTCTGCTGGCGCTGCATCTTGCTCCAGATGCCATAGAGGTGCTTGGGGCGGCCACTCACCTCGCAGTTCTGCAGTCCCACGGCCGCCAGCCGATCCCGCAGCAGCTGCACCGTGACCCCCAGCCGCTCTTCGCGCTCACTGCGCTTGCTGGCCACCTGCTGCTGAATTTCGCGGAAAGCTTCCGGCTCGAGGATCTTGAAGGCCAGATCCTCCAGCTCCCACTTCAGCCGGCCGATGCCCAGCCGGTTCGCCAGCGGCCCGTAGATCTCCCGGGTTTCCCGGGCGATGCGCTGTTGCTTCTCGAGCTTCAGGGCCCCGAGGGTGCGCATGTTGTGCAGCCGGTCGGCCAGCTTCACCAGCACCACGCGGATGTCACTGGCCATGGCCAGGAACATGCGGCGCAGGTTTTCGGCCTGGGCTTCGGTTTTGTTGGTGAAGTGAATACCGCCCAGCTTGGTAACGCCCTCCACCAGGCCGCGCACCTCCGCACCGAAGTGCTGCTCGATCTCCTCAGGGGTGACGTCGGTGTCCTCCACCACGTCGTGGAGGAAGCCGGCGGCGATCACGCCGGCACTGGCGCCGATGTCGCGCAGCAGGTCGGCCACCGCCACGGGGTGACAGATGTAGGGCTCACCGCTGGCCCGCACCTGGCCATCGTGCAGCTGAAAGGCGAAGTGGAAGGCAGCCGCCAGCAAGCCCTCGGTGTCGGTGGGGCAGCTGTCGCCGGCGCCGGGGGGCACATGCTCGATGCAGCGCCGCAGCCAGTCCGGCAGGGGAATGCCGTAGTCGTCCGGGCTGTGGATCGAGCGGCGACCCAGGGGCACGGCAGGCGCTGCAGCCCCACCAGACCGGACTGCCACCGGGGCAGCTGCATCAGCCGTGGGGGGTGCCGCCTTGAGCATTGCGCTCTGCGTTTGCATCCATCGTATGCAGCGGGCGACACAAACGCCCCGTCAGTGCGGGTTTGCGGTCCAAGCTGGGGCGAGCCTGCCCACCAGCTGCTCCGCCATGGCCGCGTCCTCCATGAACGGCCCGGTGCTGGCCCTGGAGCAGCTGCTGGTGCGTTACCCCGGCAGCAGCGAACCCACCCTCAATGGCCTCGACCTCCGCTTGAACCGGGGGGAGCGCCTGGCCCTGGTGGGGCCCTCCGGCTGCGGGAAAAGCACCGTGGCCAGGGCCGTGCTGCAACTGCTCCCCCAGGGAAGCCAGTGCAGTGGCGGGCTGCAACTGGCCGGCCAGGATCCGCGCCTGCTGCGCCGCCCGGCTCTGCGCCAGCTGCGGGGCGAGGCCGTGGGCCTGGTGTTTCAGGACCCGATGACCCGGCTCAACCCGCTGCTCACCATCGGGGAACACCTGGCCGACACCCTGGCCGAGCACCGGCCCCGCTGGCGGCGGCGCCAGCTGCGACGGCGGGCTGAGGAGCTGCTGGAGCGGGTGGGGATCCGCCCTGAGCGCTACGGCAGCTATCCCCACGAATTCAGCGGCGGCATGCGCCAGCGCCTGGCCATCGCCCTGGCCATGGCCCTGGAGCCACCCCTGGTGATCGCCGATGAACCCACCACCAGCCTGGATGTGGCGGTGGCCGGCCAGGTGATGGCCGAGCTGCACCAGCTGTGCGAGGAATCCGGCAGTGCCCTGCTGCTGATCAGCCACGACCTGGCCATGGCGGGCCGCTGGTGCCAGCAGATCGCGGTGCTCGAGCGCGGCCGCCTGGTGGAGCAGGCCCCGGCCCGGCAACTGCTCAGCCAACCCCGTTCCGCCCTGGCCCAGCGGCTGGTGGGGGCCGCCCGTGCCCGCGAGGGCGGGCGCACCCCGGCGGCGCCGGCCGCTGCGCCGGTGCGGCAGCGCTGGCACCGGGCGGTGGATGGCGTGAGCCTGGAGCTGCGCCAGGGGGAAACCATCGGCGTGGTGGGGGCCTCCGGCTGCGGCAAGAGCACGCTCTGCCGCGCCCTGATGGGCCTGGCGCCTGTGCAGGGGGGCAGGGTGCTGCTGCAGGGCCAGAACCTGCTGGCGCTGAAGGGCAGGCCGCTGCGGCGCGCCCGACGCCGGATCCAGATGGTGTTCCAGGACCCCCTGGCCTGCCTCAACCCCGCCATGACGGTGGGCCAGGCCATCGCCGATCCGCTGCTGATCCATGGCCTGGCAAGCCGCGCGGCCGCGCGGACCCGCTCCCGGGCGCTGCTGGAGGCCGTGGGACTCAGCCCCCCGGAGGGCTTCGAAAACCGTCTGCCGCGCCAGCTCTCGGGCGGCCAGCAACAGCGGGTGGCCATCGCCCGGGCCCTGGTGCTGGAGCCCCAGGTGCTCCTCTGCGATGAGAGCGTGAGCATGCTCGATGCCGAGGTGCAGGCGGAGGTGCTGGCGCTGCTGCGGGAGCTGCAGCAACGGCTGGGCCTGGGGCTGATCTTCGTGACCCACGACCTGGCGGTGGCCAGCGGCTTCTGCCAGCGGGTGATCGTGCTGGATGGGGGAAGGATCGTGGAGCAGGGGCCGGGTGATCTGCTGTTGCGCAATCCCCAGGCCCCAATCACGCGCACACTGGTGGAGGCGTGCCCGCGCCTGCCCGCCGCCTGAGCAGGGCGAGCAGCTTCTCGAAAACCGGCGGCAGCGGCGCCTCGAACAACATCCGCTCGCGCGTGATCGGGTGATCGAGCCCCAGCTGAAACGCGTGCAGGGCCTGGCCGCTCAGGGCCATCGGCAGCTTGCGGCAGCGGCTGTAGGTGGGATCCCCCACGATCGGATGGCCCATGTGGGCGCAGTGGACGCGGATCTGGTGGGTGCGGCCGGTGTCGAGCTTGAAGCGCAGCAGGGCGTAATCCCCCAGGCGCTCCAGCAGAGTCCAGTGGGTGCAGGCATGGCGGCCGGACCCGTCGTGCACCACGGCGTATTTCTTGCGATCGGCGGGGTGGCGGCCGATGGCGCCGATGATCGTGCCGTGATCCGCCTGGGGCGCTCCGTGCACCACCGCCAGGTATTCGCGGGAGGCGATGCGCTGCTGGATCTGCACCTGCAGCTTCACCAGGGCCTCTTGGCTCTTGGCCACCACGATGCACCCGGTGGTGTCCTTGTCGAGGCGGTGCACGATGCCGGGGCGCATCTCGCCGCCGATGCCGGGCAGATCGGGGCAGTGGTGCAACAGGCCGTTCACCAGGGTGCCGTCCTTGTTGCCCGGCGCCGGGTGCACCGTGAGGCCAGCGGGCTTGTTGAGCACGATCAGATGCGCGTCTTCAAAGAGCACATCCAGGGGGATCGCCTGGGGGATCAGGTAGGGCAGCGGTTCCGGTGGGGGCATCCACAGCTCCACCGTGTCGTTCTGGCGCAGGGGCGTCTTGGCGCGGCCGGTGACGCCGTTCACACGCACATAGCCGGCATCGATGAACTTCTGGATCCGGGCACGGCTCTGCTCCGGCCGCTGGGCCACCAGCCAGCGATCCAGCCGCATCGGCAGCGGCTTGGGATAGGTGAGCGTGAGCAGCTCGCCTTCGCCCTCGCCGAAGCCGCTCACGGCAACTCCAGGGCGATCGGGCCGAGGATGCCGCGGCGGAAGTCGTCGAGCAGGCGCTGGGCCATCCGGGCCGTGTCTCCGCTGGTGTGACGGGCGGCGGCGGCCTCCAGCCAGGCGCTGGCATCGGGCCGGGACGCCCGCGCGGGGCTGACATCTCCAGCGTCTTCCGGATTCTGTACAAGCTGTACACCATTGGGGAGATCGCTCACAGCAGGCAGCCGCGGCCCCTCGCCGGCCGCCGTCAGAGCCGGCACGGCCAGCCCATAGCGGCGCTCCAGCAACCCGGCTGGCACCCCGGCGGCAGCCACCGCCTCCAGCTCTGCCAGCACCTGCACGAAGGCCTTGGCCACCGCTTCGCCGTCGTAGGCGGCCTGGCCGATGTCGTCGCAGAGGGCCAGGCGCAGGGCCGCCAGCTGATTGTCGAGCCGGGGCGGCAGCACCCCGGGGGCATCCAGCAGATCCAGGTCCTGGCCGAGGCGCACCCAGCGCAGGCTGCGGGTCACGCCGGCGCGACGGGCACTGTCCACCACCTTCTGGCGCACCAGGCGGTTGATCAGGGCCGACTTGCCCACGTTGGGGAACCCCAGCATCAACGCCCGCACCGGCCGGGGCTTCATGCCCCGGCCAGCCCGCCTGGCATTGAGCGCCTCTCCGGCACGAATGGCCGCCTGCTGCAGCTGCTTCACGCCGGTGCCGGCCTTGGCATCACACCACCAGGGGGTCTGGCCGCGGCTGCGGAACCAGGCATCCCACTGCTGGCGGGCCTCGGCGCTCACCATGTCGCGGCGGTTGATCACCAGCAGATGCTGCTTGCCCTGGATCCAGCGCTGCAGGCGCGGATGGCCCGTGGACGTGGGGATGCGGGCATCGCGCACCTCGATCACCAGATCCACCTTGGCCAGGTTGTCGGTGAGGGAGCGCTCCGCCTTGGCGATGTGGCCCGGATACCACTGGATGGCGGGGGCGGCGCTGCTGAGCAGATCAGCCTCCATCAAGGCACCACCAGCACGGGGCAGGGGGCCAGCTGAATCACCCGGGAGGCGGTGCTCGGGGGCTCATCGGCCTCCAGGCTGAGGCCGCGGGTGCCCATCACGATCACATCGGCATTGATCTCATCGGCCACATCGCAGATCACGAAGGCGGGCTTGCCCTCCCGCTCCAGCACCTCGCACTCCATCCCCTGTTCCTGGAAGCGCTGGCGAGCCTGGTCCAGCAGCGCAGCCACCGCGGCGGGGTCGTCCTGGTCGGGCTCCACCACCGAGAGCAGCACCAGGCGGCTGTGGTGCTGTTGGGCCAGTTTCAAGGCGGTGGCAGCAGTTTCAGCAGCCTGACGGCTGCGGTCGATGGGGAAGAGAACGATCTCGAACATGGCCGGCCGGCCGGTGCCTTCTCTGTCTAGCGCCAGTGTCCAACGCCAGGGGGATCGGATCCTCCCTTGACCGGCCCGCTAAATTCTCCCGACCCTTCTTTTGCGAAGCCGTGGCGAAGCGATCCCTGGCCAGCCTCTCCGCTGATTCCCTGCGCGACAAGCGCGTCCTGGTCCGGGTCGACTTCAACGTGCCCCTCGACGATGCGGGCGCCATCACCGATGACACCCGCATCCGCGCCGCCCTGCCCACCATCAACGACCTCACCGGCAAGGGCGCCAAGGTGATCCTGGCGGCCCATTTCGGCCGTCCCAAGGGCCAGGTGAACGAGGCCATGCGCCTCACCCCCGTGGCCGCCCGCCTGAGCGAGCTGCTGGGCAAGGGCGTGGTGAAG
>RGNC01000091.1 GCA_010029175.1 Synechococcaceae bacterium WB8_1B_136
CCGTGCCCACCCTGGAGCAGACCGAGCCCGACGAGCGTCCGCTGGCCGAGGAGGCCTACCGCTACATGGACCTGCAGCCCGGCGCCCCGATCGCCGGCACCCCGGTGGATGTGTGCTTCATCGGCAGCTGCACCAACGGGCGGCTCAGTGATCTGCAGGCGGCAGCCGCTGTGGCGAAGGGCCGCCATGTGGCCCCGGGCATCAAGGCCTTCGTGGTGCCCGGCAGCGAGCAGGTGGCCGCGGCGGCGGAAGCCGAGGGGCTGGACAAGCTGTTCGTGGAAGCGGGTTTTGAGTGGCGTGAGCCCGGCTGCTCGATGTGCCTGGCCATGAATCCCGATCGCCTCGAGGGCCGGCAAATCAGCGCCAGCTCCAGCAACCGCAACTTCAAGGGCCGCCAGGGTTCCGCCACGGGTCGCACCCTGCTGATGAGCCCGGCGATGGTGGCCGCCGCCGCGGTCACCGGCCGGGTGAGCGACGTGCGCCAGCTCCTCAACGCCTGATCGCCTGCAGCCAGCCAACCCCATGACCAGCCCCACACCCTTCCCCTTCGGCCCGATCGCCAGCGTCAACGGCACCACCGTGGTGGTGCGTGGTGACGACATCGACACCGACCGGATAATCCCGGCCCGCTTTCTCAAGTGCGTCACCTTCGAGGCCCTGGGCCCGGCGGCCTTCGCCGACGACCGCGCTGAGCTCGCAGCCTCTCCCGCCGGCCCCCATCCGTTTGATCGCCCTGAACACCAGGGGGCTTCGATCCTGCTGGTGAACCGCAATTTCGGCTGTGGCTCCAGCCGTGAGCATGCCCCCCAGGCCCTGATGCGCTGGGGCATCCGGGCCGTGGTGGGGGAGAGCTTCGCCGAAATCTTCTATGGCAACTGCCTCGCGCTGGGAATCCCCTGCCTCACGGCCACCCACGCAACGATGCTGGCCATCCAGGCGGCCGCAGCCGCTGATCCTGCCGCCGCGTTTGAGGTGGATGTGGCGGCCGCCAGCCTCAGCGGTGCCGGCCAGTTGTGGGGTCTGGAGCTGGCCAGCGGTCCGCGCCAGATGCTGGTGAGCGGCCAGTGGGATGCCACCGCTCAGCTGATGGCCCACGATGCGGAACTGGCGGCCACCGCGGCTCGCCTGCCCTATCTGAACGCCTTCTCGGGCTGAGATCTCGGTCGCCCTCCACGGCCAGCTGGCCACTGGCGACGGGCCAGGGCGTCAGAAGAGCGAGCGCCTTCGGGCGTAGTCGTTGCTGGGGTGATAGGGCACGAAAGGCACGCCTGTGCCGGAGAAGTTGAAGTCGTTGAGTTTCACGCGCACGCCGCCAATCTGTTCGTAGGGGCTGTAATAAATCGCGAATTCGTAGCCGCGGCGCTGCCAGCGCAGCTCCACCGATGCCCCTGTCACGTCGCCGAAGTAGGGCGATGCGGGATCCACGTTGAGGCCAAGGCCACCGCTGAACACCAAGGGGCCCACCAGTTGCTGAGTCCAGCCAAATCCCATTGTGGCCAGGTCGACGGCGCGATCAAAGCTGAAGGGGCTCTGACCCTGGCGCAGGGTGCCCCCGCCGGTGACCGTGAACACGGTGTAGTCGAGGACGTTCTTGGTGAAGTGGCCCAGGGTCAGGGTGGGGCCACCGGAGATGCTCAGCAGATTCTGATTGGTGCCATCGCCGTAGTACGCCAAGCTCAGCGATGTGTTCGTGTCGATCCGCAGGCCTGGCACGATCGGTTTCGGCGTGTTGCGGGTTGCCACTTCGGTGCTCACCTCAGCCGGTTTGCCGGTCCAGATGGGCACCGCGCTGTTCACCGATCCAAAGAAGCTGGCGCGCCAGAAGTCGGCCAGGTTGCTGGTGTTGAACTCATTGCCCTGGAAGCTGCCGAAGCCGGCCCGCCAGAAGTAGTTGTGGCTGATGCTTCCCCAGTTCGGCAGCGTTCCCGTTTTTTCCAGGGACGCGCCAAGAGCTGAGTACACATCCTGCTCTCCCAGGGATCCATTCCAGGTGCGATAGCGGTAGGCGCCAAACAGCCGGCTGGTCACCGGGCCCAGTCCGGGCAGGCTGATCGGCTTCACGAAATCGCCCCAGCTGCGGATGGCATTGGTGAAGTTGCTGGGATCAAAACTGGAGATGCTCACGGTGGCATCGCTGCTGAACCCGAACACATTGCCTTTCAGTTTTCCCTCCAGGCCAAACAGATCGCCGATCTGGGTGGGTTGGCTGCTGCTGGGATCGCCGGCGGATTGGCCGGGCAGGGGATAGCTGTCGGTGGTGCCGCTCAAGGCGCGTTGCACCATGAACTGGGGTTGGAGGGTGAGTTTGCCGCCGCGGTTCCCGATCTTGATCGGCTGGAGATTGCGGCCCAGGTAGAAGCCGTCACGGTCTGTGCCGTCCACGGCTGCCACCCAGGGGTTGTCCACCTCTTTGTCCTTCTCCAGCAGCAGATTGCGCTGCATGGGCACCGGCAGCCGGTTCTCCAGAATCAGGCGGCTGCGCTGGCTGCGGATCTGCGTGTTGCCACTCGGCAGTTGCTGCGCCACCACGCCCTCCGCGTCCAGCCACGACTGCGCCGGGGTGTAAGGATCGTTGGTGAAGGCCACCCGATCGCCGCTCCAGCCTGCGGGGGTGATGGTGAGCTTGGCGGCCTGGAAGCGCCAGCGGTTCACAGTGCCCTCCACCAGCTTCTGCGGGCCGGCGGCGTTGAGGCTGCGGATCTGTTGGGGCTGGGCCTGCCCGTAGGTTTCCGCTTCGCTGGGTTGGGCGTAGGTGGTGGTTACCCCTACGCGGCGTTCCAGTTTCAGGCTGCGCACGTAGCTGAGCTGGCTGACCCGTTGATCCACGGCCGCATCGATGGCCTGTTGCCGCAGCCGCTCCTGCTGGCCGGGCGAGACAGGTTGCGCTGGTGCCGCAGCTGTGTCGGGGCTCGGCGCCGTCGCCGTCGCGGCTGGATCGGTTGGCCCCATGGCCACACGGTTCAGCTGCTCCGCCAGGGGGCGCGTCGGGCGGCGGCGGGTGCGATCCGGATCCGGGCAGCCGCTGGGGGGCGGCATGGCCACCGTGAGCCGCTGGGCTGGAGCCTCGCCAAAGCGGTAGCGAAGCCCCATCAGGTAGGCATTGCTGCCTTCACTCACGCCGCTGTAGGTGCCGTAGGCGCCGGAGCGGTGATGGATGCGTCCCACCAACGACCATTCCGGCGACACCAGGGCCTCCACCTCGAAGCCCAGGTAGTTGAGGAAGGTGGCGTAGTTCTCGCGGTAGGTCTTCTCGTAGTTGCTCACCGATGTGTTCAGGCTCACGCCCTCCACAAAGCCCAGGCTGAGCCAGGGCTGCACCCACAACCGCAGCCCCAGGCCACCGGTGATTTCACCGAAGGTCTGCGCAGGCGTGTCGGCGAAGGGCACCGCCTGGTTGAATTCGCCGCCCGCCTGGGAATAGGCGTGGTGGCCCATCAGGTTGGAATCAAATTCCAGGGCCAGCGGTCCGGCTTCGACCAGTCGCTTGTTGAGGCCCACCCCCAGCAGGTATTCCGGGCGCAGGCGCCCGTTGAACAGGAAGGTGTCGCCGAAGTTGGCATCGATCATCTGCCCTCCCCAGAGCGTGGCCGCCCAGGGATGGGGATGCCAGTCCGGGATCGCCGGCAGCGGTGGCGGGCAGGCCATAGTCTGGGCCGCCGGCGACAGGGCGATCGGCGGCATGCGCCAGGCCGCGCTGCGCAGCTGGATGGCCTGGCTGCCAGGGGGGATGGCCCGCAGGAGTGCGCTGCCAGGCGCCGCTGGGCTGAGGGGTTGCTGCTCCAGCGCCGTCTGGGTGCTGTGGATGCTCGTGCCCACCGGCGGCCGGGTGCTGAACTCCGGTGTGGCCGACGCCAGCGGGCTCGGTGGGCTCCAGTAGCTGAGTGGCGCCAGGGCCACCGAGGGCGGCTGGGCCAGATCCAGATCAATTTTGGTGGTGTCCAGGTCGAGAACGCCGTAGACGTCGTCCAGTTCGCCGACGTTCTCGATCAGGCTGTAGCGCAGTTTGCTGGCCTGGAGATACTGCTCACCCCGCTGGAAGCGCACCCTGCCGCTGGCGTAAATCGTGCGGGTGCTGGATTCGTACTCGATCCGATCGGCCAGCAGGCGGCCGCCCGACACCTGGGCCATCACCTGGCCCGTGGCTACGAAGCGATTCAGCTTTTGATCGAATCCCTGGCTGTCGGCGCTGAGCTCGACCGTGAGGGGTGGGCTCTGCTGGGGAGTGGCAGCGCTCAGACGCGGCTGGCGGGCCGGGGGCTCGGCGCTGCTCGCCAGCGCAGCGGGCTGGACCGGAGCGGCTGGTGACGGCTCCGGCTGATCAACTGCGGCCCAGGCCGCAATGGGTTGCACCAGAATCGACGCCGTCCCCAGAGCCGCAATCGCGCGGCTGATGCGCTGAGGAGAGGGCACCGAGGCGACGCAAGCGGCGGTGATCCTGCCACGCTTACGGGTCTGACCAGAGGCCCTGGGGCCGGTTCGTCAGGTCGCTGCTGCGCTTCCCAGAGGGCTCACTCCTCGAGGTCTTTGCGGCTGGGGGTGCGGCTGGGATCGCTGGCGAGGAAGCCGAACACGAAGATCCCGATAAAGAAGAAAACGACCGAGTAAACCGAGATCTTGAGGGCGAGCATGGTCTGTCCGGCGGGTGACAGGGAGTAACAGGCGCCAGGTGGGCCCTGAACGACCCTGCGGCAGCCGCATCATCCTATGGGTCACGATCACGTTGACCGATGCCGGAGGGCCCTGAGGCGGTGCTTCGCCCCTGGATTGAAACGTTTCAGGCGCCAACCCGGCTGGATCTGCGGCCCCTGTGGCAGCTGCGGACGCCCTCCGGGCAGGTCACGTCGGCCCTGGAGGAGTCGTGGCGGCTGGATCGCCCGGATTGGCATGCCAGGGGCCTGGTGATCTGGCCCCGCGGCGGCCGCTGGCACGGCCTCACGCTGCAGCTGCACTGTCCCCAGGCCTGGCGCGACGCCGATCGAGCTGATCGCCAGGCGCGGTTGGTGCTGCGCTGGTGGGCGGATGCGGCGGTGTTGCGGGTGGATGGCAGCGTGGTGCGCGAGGGCGATCTGTTCGATACCGCCTGCCGCTGGCTGCTCCCGGCCAGCTGGTGGCGGGGCGTGCCGCTGCAGCTGGACTTACGCCTGCGCTCGCCGCTGCACGACGACGGCGCCCTGATCCAGAGCCTGGTGGAGCTGGAACCGCTGCAGCCGGGCGATCGGCCGGGGTTGTTGCGCGGTACGGCCCTGGAGCTGCTGGTCCAGCGGCTGGAGCATGGGCCCGAGCCGCAGCGCGCCCAGGTCCGGTCCTGCACCGAGGGGCTGGCCAGCGTGGAACCCCTTGGCCCGGCTGCGGGGGACGCCCTGGCGGCCGTGCTGCAGCAGGCGGCCCGCCAGCGCCCTCACGGTGGCTTTCACGTGCTCGGCCACGCCCATCTCGATCTGGCCTGGCTGTGGCCCGTGGCCGACACCTGGCAGGCGGCCGTGCGCACCTTTGAGTCGGTCCTGGACTTGATGGATCGCCACCCGCAGCTGCACTTCGCCCACTCCACCCCGGCGCTGTACGCCTGGATCGAGCAGCACCGGCCCGCCCTGTTTGCGCGGATCCGCCGGGCCATGGAGGGCGGCCGCTGGGAGCCGATCAATGGACCCTGGGTGGAAACCGACTGCGTGCTGATCGGCACCGCTTCGCTGCTGCGCCAGTTCCAGCTCGGGCAGGACTACAGCAGGCGCGCGTTTCCGGAGTGGCGCCATGAGCTCTGCTGGTTGCCGGACAGCTTCGGGTTCGCGGCTGGCTTGCCGGCGGTGGCCAGCGCCACGGGAGTGCGCTGGTTCTGCACCCACAAACTGGCCTGGAACGCCACCAATCCCTTCCCCCACCGGTTGTTCCGCTGGCGCAGCCGCTGCGGCTCCGAGCTGCTGGCGCTGATCACGGCGCCGATCGGCACCGATGGCGACCCGGTGGCGATGGAGCGCTATCGGCTGCAGTGGCAGGCCGCCACCGGCGTGGATCAGGCCCTGTGGTTGCCGGGGATGGGCGACCACGGCGGCGGCCCCACCGCTGAAATGCTGCAGCAGCTGGAGCTCTGGCAGCAGCAGGCGGTGGCCTGCCCGCAGCGGCACGGCACCCTGCGGGACTACCTGCACCAGCTCGAGCCGCTGGCGGATCGGTTGCCCGTGTGGCGTGATGAGCTCTACCTGGAGCTGCACCGCGGCTGTGCCACCACCCGGCCGGACCAGAAGCGCCACAACCGCAGCCTGGAGCGGCTGCTGCGGGAGGCCGATCTGGCCCTGGCCCTGGCGGCCGAGCCCCAGCCGGCCGACTGGCGCAGCTTGCTGTTTCAGCAGTTTCACGACATCCTTCCCGGCACCGCGATCCCCGAGGTGTTCGAGCAGGCCGAGCCCCAGTGGCGCTCGGCCCGCCGCAGGGCGCGCCAGCAGCGGGACGCGGCCCTGTGGCGGTGGTTGGAGCCAGCACCCCGGGCCGAGGCCTCGCCGCAGCAGGCCGGCCAGCCCTGGTGGTTGGCCCAGCTGCAACCGCTGCCGGGGCAGTGCCTCACGCTGCGCCTGCCTCGCGGCGCCTGGAGCCAGGCCGGATCCCGGGGGCTCCTGCCCCACCAACCGGCGGCGGGCGGCTGGGTCTGGGTGCAGTTGCCCGGGCCCGAGGGAGTGGCGGCCCTGGCGCTGCGCCGGGCACCTGGGGCGTCAGCGGTGCCGGCCGATCCCTCAACCGTGCTGCATCCTGTGCGCTTCAGCCGCCCGTCAGCGGGCGCGGCCTGCCCGCTCTGGACCCTCGACAACGGCCTGCTCCGCGCGGAGTTCGGGGCCGAGGGCCTGCGTCAGCTCTGGGGGGCCGATGGCCGGCCCCAGCTGGCAACTCCCCTGGAGTGGCGCCGTTGGCGCGACCATGGCGAGTTCTGGGATGCCTGGGACATCGCGGCCAGCTACCGCGAGCATCCGCTGCCCCTGCACTGGCACAGCGGGCCGGAGCTGGCGGAGCAGGGCCCGCTCTGCACGCGACTGGTGTGGCGGGGTCGCTGTGGTGCCAGCGATCTGCGCCTCGATGTGCAGTTGCGGGCTGCCTCGCCCTGGCTGGAGCTCAGCCTCAGCGTTCAGTGGCGCCAGCGCCATGAGCTGCTGCGGCTGGAGATTCCCCTGGCCGAGGTCGCCAGTCGCTATGCCGCCGACACCAGTGGGGGGGTGTTGGAGCGGCCGGCGCTGGCGCGAACGGCGCGTGAACAGGCCCGCTGGGAAGTGCCGGCGCTCAGCTGGGTGGCCTCCCAGGCCGCTGCCGGTGGACTGGCGGTGTTGCTGGACGGTCCCCAGGGGGTCTCGGCCCAGCCCGATCGCCTGGGGGTGTCGCTGCTGCGCGCCCCCACCTGGCCCGACCCCTCGGCCGATAACGGCTTTCAGCGCCTGCGGTTGGCCCTGATGCCCTGCAGCGGTGGCTGGCGGCAGCAGGCCGTGGCCCAGCAGGCCCTGCGCTTCCGGGAGCCCCTGTGGCTGCGGCCGGCCAGCGGGCCGCAGGATCCCGTGATGCCTCCCCCCACGGGACTGTGCCTGGGTAGCCCTCACCTGCAGCTGGTGGGTCTGGCCCCCGGCGCGGCAGCCGGAGAGGCGCTGCTGACCGTGCAGAACCTCAGCCCGCTGCGCCTGCCCCTGGGGCTGGAGGGGGGCTGGCAGGTGCAGGGTGATCCCGACCCCTGGCTCCGGCCCTGGCAGTTGGCCAGCTGGCGGGTGTGCCGGCCAGGTCAGTCGTCGTGATCGTCGAAGGGGTCGGTGAGGCCCTTGGACGGCGGGCCGAAGGCGGTGTAGATGCCAAAGCCGGTGAGAGCCAGCAGCACCGCCAGCACGG
>RGNC01000092.1 GCA_010029175.1 Synechococcaceae bacterium WB8_1B_136
CCGAACGCACACCTCACAGGCGATGCACTTGTCGAACTCGTAGTGGATGCGACCCCGGTAGCGCTCCGAAGGGATCAGCTTCTCGTAGGGGTACTGCACCGTGATCGGCCGGCGGCGCAGGTGGTCGAACGTGACCGACAGGCCCTGGGTGAGGTAATTGGCGGCACCCACCGCGTCGCGGGTGTAATCGCCGACTTTCTTGAGGAACCCGAACATGGTGGGGAGCGGAGGGCGAGAGCGCCGGCACCATGATGGCCCGGCGCACAGGCGTTTGAGGCGTGGAGCGGGAAATCAGCCGCCGAAGAAGGCAGGGAAAGCCAACTTGAGGCCGGCTGTCACCAGCAGATTCACCAGGGCGATCGGCAGCAGGAACTTCCAGCCCAGATCCAGCAGCTGGTCGATGCGCACCCGCGGCACGGTCCAGCGCAGCAGGATCGCGAAGAACACCAGGAGGTAGGCCTTTAGCACGGTCATCACGATGCCGGTGGCGGCGGTGATCACCTGAACCAGGGGCGCATCGATGGGCTGGCCGGTGAGGTTCACCAGCCACTCCACCGGCAGGGGGAAGCCCCAGCCTCCCAGGTAGAGCACGGCCACCAGCAGGGCCGAGAGCACCAGGTTGATGTAGCTGCCCAGGTAGAAGAGGGCGAACTTCATGCCCGAATACTCGGTCTGGTAGCCGGCCACCAGCTCCTCTTCGGCCTCGGGGAGATCGAAGGGCAGGCGCTCGCACTCCGCCAAGGCGCAGATCCAGAAGATCACAAACCCCACGGGCTGGCGCCAGATGTTCCAGCTGAGGATGCCGGCGCCGGTCTGCTGGTTCACGATGTCGACCGTGCTCAGCGAGTTGCTCATCATCACCACAGCCAGCACCGCCAGGGCCAGGGGGATCTCATAGGAGATCGACTGGGCGGCGGCCCGCAGCCCCCCCAGCAGGGAGTATTTGTTGTTGGAGGCGTAACCGGCCATCAGCAGGCCGATGGGCTGAATGCTGCTGAGGGAGATCCACAGAAAGATCCCCACGCCCACGTTGCTGATCAACAGGTGCTGACCGAAGGGCACCACCAGCCAGCTGAGGATCACCGGCACCAGCACCAGCACCGGGCCGAGGGTGAACAGCAGGCCATCGGCCCGGGCCGGGATGATGTCCTCCTTCCAGAGCAGTTTGAGGCCGTCCGCCAGGGGTTGCAGGATGCCGAGCGCTCCGGCGTATTCGGGGCCGATGCGCTGCTGCACGGCGGCGGAGATCTTGCGCTCCAGCCACACATTCACCAGCACCCCCACCACCGCGGCCACCAGGACCAACAGCATCGGCAGGGGGAGCCAGAGCAGGTGGGCCGCTCCCTGGGAGAGCCCCAGTCCCTGAAGCAGGGCGGTGAAGCTGGCCTCCAGATCGAGACCCGGACTCACGACGGCGGCAGTGGCGGTCACCATGGGTGGCGTCTTGATGGGGGCAACTTAGGCGGGCAGCGCAGCGAGCTGGTGAAACCCAACACTCAACGGGCCTCGATCGGCTGCCAGTGGCGGCCCGCGCATCCGGTGTAGATCTGCGTGGGCCGGAAGATCCGGTTGGCCCCCAGCTGCTCCTTCCAATGGGCCAGCCAGCCGGCGGTGCGGGCGATGGCGAAGATCGGCGTGAACAGGTCTTCGGGGATGCCGAGCTTGCGGTACACCAGGCCGGAATAGAAATCCACGTTGGGGTAGATGCCCTTGGGGCCGAGGCGTCCGGCGGCGGCCTCCTCCAGCTTGCGGGCCAGGTCGTAGAGGGGATCGTGGCCGAAGGCATCGAACAGCTGCTCCGCCAGCTTCTGCAGGATCACGGCCCTGGGATCCTTCACCTTGTATTCCCGGTGGCCGAAGCCCATGATCTTCTGCTTCTCGGCGATGGCGCGATCCAGCCAGGGTTCCACCTGGTCTTCGCTGCCGATCTCCTCCAGCATCTCCAGCACGTCTTCATTGGCACCGCCGTGCAGGGGGCCCGCCAGGGTGCCCACGGCCGAGGCCACCACCGCATAGGGATCGGTGAGGGTGCTGGCGGTGACGCGGGCGCTGAAGGTGCTGGCGTTGAGGCTGTGCTCGGCATGCAGGATCAGGCAGGCATCGAAGATGCGCGCCGCCAGGGGATCGGGCTCCCGCTCGGTGAGCATGTAGAGAAAATTGGCGGCGTAGGGCAGGTCGTCGCGGGGCTGGATCGGATCCTGCCCCTTGCGGATCAGCTGAAAGGCCGCCACCAGCGTGGGGATCTTGGCGATCAGGCGCACCACGGCGCCATAGATGTATTCGGGGTTGTCGAGGGCGCGGCGGGAATAGAACAGCCCCAGGGAGGCGGCGCTGGCCTGCAGCGCGTCCATCGGGTGTCCCTGGGAGGGGAAGCTCTTCATCATGTCGCGGATGCGGAAGCTCACCCGCCGGTGCATCTGCACCTCCTGCTCGAAGGCCGCCAGCTGCTCCGCGTCGGGCAGCTCGCCCCAGATCAGCAGAAACGCCGTTTCCAGAAACGTGCTCTGGGCAGCCAGCTCATCCACCCGGTAGCCGCGATAGGTGAGCAGCCCCTGCTGGCCATCGATGTCGCAGATGGCCGACTGGGTGGCAGGGACCCCCTCGAGGCCCGGGCGAAAGTGCTGTGCTGCTGTTGCCTGTCCCGCCTCGGCGACCATGGTGTGCTGATGCAGCTGCCGCTGAAAACCTAAGGCCCGCCCAGATCTGGCTCCGTAGCGCTGCCGACAGGCGGAGCCAGAAGGGATTTGGGGCTGAGCAACAGGGCCAGCTGTGCGCTGCCAACCAGCGGCCCCTCGGCGCGGGATGGCCATTGCAGCACCGCCACGCCAGCTTTCTTGAGCCGCAGCGCCTGGGGCGCCGCCGCCTTCGGCACACCGATCAACAGGGCCGCCAGGATGCTCAGGTCGGGCTCATGGCCCACCAGGGCCAGGCGCCGCCACCCGGGCCGGGGCGACAGGGGACCAAGCCAGCGCTCCAGCAGGGGCAGGGGATCGTTCAGGGGAGCCAGGGCCAAGGCCAGCTCCAGTGCCGGGGCCAGCCCGAGCTCGCGCACCAGCTCAGCGCTCTGGCGGGCCCGCACCAGGGGGCTGCTGAGCACCACATCGCAGTGGAGCTCCAGCGCCGCCAGCCGGCGGATCACCAGGGCCAAGCGCTCCCGTCCGTGGGGGGTGAGGGCGCGCTGGGCATCGTCGCGGTCGGCGCCGCGCTCCTCGGCGATGCCATGGCGGAGCAACAGCAGTTCGCGCTTGCGGGGTGCCATCAGCCCAGCTGCAGCCGGGCCCGCAGCCGCAGGGCCTGCGGCGCGTCGGCCTCGAGGCTGAGGGCGGCCCCCTGCACCGGAGCCGCCAACGGAGTGCTGGAGAGGCTGGTGAGCAGGCGCCAGGGCTGCCAGCGGGACAGCAGAGCGCTGGCGGTGGGCCCGTCCATGGCCCACTGGAACGGGGCCTTCGGCGTGGCCAGGTCCTGCAGCTGCGCCAAGCGCTCCCGGGGCTGCTGCCGGCCCTCCTGCTGCCGGTTCAACACCGCCAGTCCCTGGCCCCACCAGGCCAGGTCGTTCTCCACAGCGCGGGCACCCGCCAATTGGGCCTGCAGCTGGTCGGGGTTGCCGCGCACCGGCGTCGACTGCAGCCGGGTCCAGGCCTGCAGCGGCTGGCCCTTGCTGAGCAGCGGCGCCCCGCTGAACCCCGAGGCTTCCAGGGCCGGCTCAATCAGCTCGGGGGTTGGCTGATCGACGCGGCTACCCAGCAGCCAGCCATCACTCTGGGTACTCCAGAGCAGGGGGCCTGGATCGGCCCCAGCCACCAGGGCCGGCAAGGGGCCTGTTTCCCGCTCCAGGGCCTGGGCCAGCAACGGCCCCAGCAGCATCCGCCAGGGATTCGACTGGGCTGCGGCCCCATCGGTCGGGGGGGCCAGCAACTGGGCGGGGTTCTGCAGCAGCGCCAGGCTGGTGGACGGCAGATGCAGCTGTTGGAGCAGCTGCTCGGCGGCGGCGCTGCTCGACAGTGGCGCCACGGGAGTGCTGAGCTGGGCCAGGGCATCGAGCCGCAGCCCCTGGCCAGCGGGCACCAGGGCCGCCACCAGCTCCACCAGGGGCGCCTCTGCATTGTTGGTCAGCCCGGGCAGCCCCAGCCAGGCCTCCATGGCGGCAGGGCGGGCGGTGAGCAGGGCCACGCCGTTGCCCAGCCGAGCCACCGCCTGTTGCAAGGGGAGGCTGGCGGCCTGATTGAGCTCATCAATCTGCGACACATCCAGGGCCTGCTCCAGCACGCCACGGCCCGAGGCGATCAGCACGAGATCGTCGTTGATCAGGGCGGTGGCCAGGGGCTGGGGCTCCTGGCCGAGCAGGGCGCCGCTACCACTGATCAGCCCCATGCCGCGGTAGCTGCTGATCTGCAGACCAGTGCCCGCCAGGCTGCGGGTCTGCCAGAAGCGCTGCAGAAAGCGGCGCGCCCCCTCGCTGTCGCGGCTGCGCAGGGCGAGCACCCAGCCGGGCTCTCCACCCTGCTCCGGTGGCGTGAGCAGGGCGAAACTGCTCTGCCCCCCCAGCCAAGGCGCCAACTCGGTGGCGTAATCCAGACCGGCCGCCGCGAAGGCCCCATCGCGCAGGCGATCGGCGGCGGCGGCAGCGGCCCGGCGCTGGCGAGGCGGGGCCACGGCGCGGGCATAGGCCGCCGGCTGATCGGGCCCCACCAGCCAATGGATGCTGAGCGGCGCCGTGCGCGGCACGAACCGGGCAGCCAGGGGCAACGCCAACGCCCGGGACTGCAAACCCAGTGGACCGCGATGCAGCAGCAGCCACCAGCCACCGGCACCGAGACCCAGCAAGGCCAGGGCCAGGGCCAGCAGTACCGCCAGAAAGGGGCGGGCCTTCATGGGCCGCATGCGGGAGAGGCCTCATCTTTAAGCATCAGGGCGGCCTTTGGCACCCCTGCGGCCCCGGGAAGGGCCATGGGTAGGGTGCTGGGATGCCCACGCCCGTCAGCCTGCGCGCCAGCGACCTCAAGCTCCGCCTGGAGGTCGGTGAGCCCCTGCAGCTGGTGGATGTGCGTGAACCGATGGAACTGGAGCTGGCCCGCCTGGAGCAGCCGGTGATCCACCTGCCCCTCAGCCAGTCGGCCGCATGGCTGGATCGCATCGGCGAGCTGCTCGACCGCGATCGGGATGTGGTGGTGCTCTGCCACGCGGGCATCCGCAGCTGGCAGTTCGGTTGCTGGCTGATGGAGACCCAGGGCTACGAACGGGTCTTGAACCTGCACGGCGGCATCGACGCCTGGAGCCAGGAGGCCGATCCGAGCGTGCCCCGCTATTGAATCGGGGCACTGCCCCTACCATCGCTGCAGTGATGACCCAGCCCGGCACCGCTGTGCAACCCCTGCCCCGCCGGCAACAGCAGGTGCTCCAGGCCACGGTTCGCCACTACGTGGACACCACGGAACCGGTGGGCAGCCAGACCCTGGTGCGGCGATTCGGCCTGGAGGCGAGCCCCGCCACGGTGCGCTCCGCCATGGGAGCCCTTGAGCAGAAGGGCCTGCTCACCCAGCCCCACACCTCCGCCGGCCGCGTGCCCAGCCAGCAGGGCTATCGCCACTACGTGGATTGCCTGCTGCCGCCACCGGGGGCCACTGCCGGGCAACTGCAGCGGGAACTCACCGGCCTGAGCCTGCAGTGGGCGGCCCTCGACGACCTGTTGCTGCATCTGGCCCGGCGCCTGGCCGACCTGACCGGCCTGCTCAGCCTGATCACCCGTCCCCAGCGCCGGAGCGACCAGCTGCAGGCCCTGCGGCTCGTGCCCAGCGGCGATCGCCTGCTGGTGCTGGTGGTGGAGAACGCCGCCAGCGCCAGCACCCTCAACCTGCGGCGACCCAACAGCAGCAGCGAGGAACTGCAGGCCCTGGAGCACTGGGCCTGCACTCAACTGGAACAGGGCCAGCTCAACTGGAGCAGCCTGCCGCCGCAGCTGCGGCTGAGCGGAGAACTGCTGCGCCAGGGACTGGCCAGCCACCAGCAGGCGCGGCCCGCGCCCCAGCAGGGGGCCGTGGCCATGGGCCTTGGCGGCCTGCTGAGCCAGCCGGAATTCAGCCGCAGCCAGAGCCTCAGGCCGCTGCTGCAACTGGTGGAGGACCAGCCCTACCAGGTGCTGCAATCACCGGGGGCAGCCAGCCGCGGTGGCGTGTGGATCGGGGCAGAGCATCCCCATCCGGCCCTGCGGGAGTGCGCGGTGGTGCAGGCCCCCTACTGCAGCGGGTCAGGGGACGTCGGCCACGTGGCACTGGTGGGGCCGATGCGCATGGCCTACGCCACCGCCTGCGCCGCGGTGAGCTCGGTGGCAGCGCGGCTGGAACGGCTGCTGGGCTGAGTTGGTGCTGCTGGGCTGATCGCGGCGCCGGGCTAGCCCCCCATCTGCGAGCCCAGCTTCTCGGCCACGGTGTTCACGTCCTTGTCGCCGCGGCCGGAGAGGTTCAGCACCACCTCGGTGCCGGGGGCCAGGGTGGGGCAGAGCTTCTCCAGCCAGGCGAAGGCATGGGCCGTTTCCAGGGCGGGGATGATGCCCTCCAGACGGCAGAGCAGCTGCAGGGCATCGAGCGCCTCGGCATCAGTGACGGCGCCGTATTCAGCCCGGCCGATGGTTTTCAGATAGCTGTGCTCGGGCCCCACGCCGGGGTAGTCGAGGCCGGCGCTGATGGAGTGGGCTTCCTGCACCTGGCCCTCCTCGTCCTGCAGCAGCAGGCTCATGGCGCCGTGCAGCACCCCCACTCGCCCTTCGGTGATCGTGGCGGCATGGCGCCCCGTGGCCACGCCATCGCCGGCGGCCTCCACGCCGATCAGGCGCACGGCCGTGTCGGGCACAAAGGGATGGAACAGGCCCATGGCGTTGGAGCCGCCTCCCACGCAGGCCACCAGCACGTCGGGATTGCGGCCGAAGGCCTCGTGGCACTGGCGCTTGGTCTCCTCGCCGATCACGGCGTGGAAATCCCGCACCAGCATCGGGAAGGGATGCGGCCCGGCCACCGAACCGAGGATGTAGTGGGTGGTTTCCACATTGGTCACCCAGTCGCGGATCGCCTCACTGGTGGCGTCCTTGAGGGTGGCGGTGCCGGCGGTCACCGGTTGCACGGTGGCCCCCAGCAGGCGCATGCGGAACACGTTGAGGGCCTGGCGGCGCATGTCCTCGGCGCCCATGTACACCACGCACTCCAGGCCGAAGCGGGCACACACGGTGGCGGTGGCCACACCGTGCTGGCCGGCGCCGGTTTCGGCAATGATCCGCTTCTTGCCCATGCGCAGGGCCAACAGCGCCTGCCCCAGGGCGTTGTTGATCTTGTGGGCACCGGTGTGATTGAGGTCTTCCCGCTTCAGCCAGATGCGCGGCCCGCCCTCGGCGCGGCGGTAGTGCTCGCTGAGGCGCTCTGCCTCGTAAAGCGGATTGGGGCGACCCACATAGGTGCGCAGCAGGTGGTTGAGCCGATCGGTGAAGGCGGGATCCTTCCAGGCTTCGGCGGCAGCCTGTTCCAGCTCCGCCAGGGCGGGGATCAGGGTTTCGGGCACGTACTGGCCGCCGAACTGGCCGTAGCGGCCCAGGCCGTTGGGTCGGGCGCCGAGCTCCAGGGCAGCGGGGTTCACGCCGCTGGAGGGCACGGGGGGAACGGTGCTGGTCACCGGCGGCGGAGCAAGATCACTGCAGCGTAAGAAGCGGCCATGGCCAAGGGCGGCTGGCAGGAATTCAGCAGGCCGGAGAGCCTG
>RGNC01000093.1 GCA_010029175.1 Synechococcaceae bacterium WB8_1B_136
CGCTGCTGATCGGCCGCTCGCTCACCGACAAGGTGCGCGCCCAGCTGGGCCTACCCGCCTCCGATCTGTTCATCCGCCCCAGCGCTCCGGCCGACAGCGGCAAGGGTTTCACCCTGGCCCAGAAGATGGTGGGCAAGGCCTGCGGCCTGCCCGGCGTGCGCCCCGGCACCAGCTGCGAACCCCTGATGACCACCGTGGGCTCCCAGGACACCACCGGGCCGATGACCCGCGATGAGATGAAGGAGCTGGCCTGCCTGGGCTTCTCGGCGGATCTGGTGATGCAGAGCTTCTGCCACACCGCCGCCTACCCCAAGCCGGTGGACCTCAAGACCCACGCCGAGCTGCCCGACTTCATCAGCAGCAGGGGCGGCGTGGCCCTGCGCCCCGGCGACGGCATCATCCACAGCTGGCTGAACCGCATGCTCCTGCCCGACACCGTGGGCACCGGTGGCGACAGCCACACCCGCTTTCCCCTGGGCATCTCCTTCCCGGCCGGCTCCGGCCTGGTGGCCTTCGCCGCCGCCATCGGCGCCATGCCACTCGACATGCCCGAATCGGTGCTGGTGCGCTTCAGCGGCTCGCTGCAGCCCGGCGTCACCCTGCGCGATGTGGTGAATGCCATCCCCTATGTGGCCATCCAGCAGGGGCTGCTCACAGTGGAGAAGGCGGGCAAGAAGAACATCTTCAGCGGCCGGATCATGGAGATCGAAGGGTTGCCGGATCTCAAGCTCGAGCAGGCCTTTGAGCTCACCGACGCCACCGCCGAGCGCTCCTGCGCCGGCAGCACGATCAAGCTCAGCGTGGAAACCGTTAGCGAATACCTGCGCAGCAACGTGGCGCTGCTCAAGAACATGATCGCCCGCGGCTACAGCGATGCCCGCACCCTGGCCCGCCGCATCAAGGCCATGGAGGCCTGGTGCCAATGCGGAATACGCCTCCGTGATCGAGATCGACCTTGATGCGATCACCGAACCGATCCTGGCCTGCCCCAACGACCCCGACAACGTGAAGACCCTGAGCGAGGTGGCCGGCGATCGCATTGATGAGGTGTTCATCGGCTCCTGCATGACCAACATCGGCCACTACCGCGCCGCCGCCACGGTGCTGGAGGGGCAGGGGCAGAACGCGGCGCGCCTGTGGGTGTGCCCGCCCACCCGCATGGACGAGGAGATGCTGAAACAGGAGGGCTACTACGCCATCTTCGAGAAGGCCGGCTCGCGCATGGAGATGCCCGGCTGCTCCCTCTGCATGGGCAACCAGGCCCGCGTGGAGGACAACACCACCGTGTTCTCCACCAGCACCCGCAACTTCAACAATCGCCTCGGCAACGGCGCCCAGGTGTATCTGGGCAGCGCCGAACTGGCGGCCGTGTGCGCCCAGCTGGGCCGCATTCCCACCAAGGAGCAATACCTGGCGATCGCCGCCGCCAAGATCGATCCCCGCGGCGCCGAGCTCTACCGCTACCTCAACTTCGATCAGATCGAGGGCTTCGAGGATGCCGGCCGGGTGGTGAGCGCCGAGGAGGAGGCGAAGGTGCTGGCCGGTGTCTAGGCAGGGCTCCATGCTGCTTGCACCCAGGGATGCACGTCGCTTCATGGTCACCTACGAGCGGGTGGCCATGGCCGTGCATGTGATCGCCGCTCTTGATGCCCCCGCATCCCCACAAGCCTGCCTGGCCAAGGCCCGGGAAACCCTGCAGGACACCCCCGGGGTCCTGGATGAGGCTGTCGCTGTTCTCCAGAAGGAAGGATTTCAAGCGGATGAACACGTGGTGAAAGCCCTGCGACTGATGCAGCTTGGTGAGTGGATTCACCTGAAAGACCTCAACAGTGGTGCCATCTTTCTCAACCGCGAGGGTACTGAGGCCTATTGCGCCGTTGGCCTAACCCAGCAGCCAAGCGCCATCATCGGGAGCCGTGGATTTCTGGTGGAAACAGCCCTGTGCCCCTTTGCCGGCAGGATCCTCTGTGACGGCGTCTTCATTCCACAGGCCCAGCTGGGGCCAAACATCTGGAGTGAATGCCAGCAGCGCTATCTCAGCCTCAAAGCAGCGGGGCGATTGCATCGCAGTCCGGCCACCGTGCCTGCCTGGGACCAGGCACACAGCCAGCCAACCGAGGACTGACGGCAATACGCGTCGTGGAGATACTGGATCTCTGGCAACTGGTTCCTCAGTGACGCCTGATCACAGCGCAGGCAGATCTACCACGCAGGCGGCGATCATTCAGAATGCTCTGAGCCATCGCTCTGTGGCCTGATGCCCCACCAGCGCCTGAGCGAGACCGACATCTGCGACCGGTTCATTACACCAGCTCTGCATCAAGCGGGGTGGTTGCGGGAGCAGATTCTGCGCGAGCACAGCTTCACGGCTGGGCGGATCACGGTGCGCGGACGGCTGGTGGCCCGCGGCAAACCAAGGCGGGCCGACTATGTGCTGCTGGTGGGCCAGGTAGCGCTGGCGGTGATCGAAGCCAAGGACAACAGCCATGCCGTGGGCGATGGCCTGCAGCAGGCGCTGGCCTACGCCGACGCCTTGCACACGCCTTTCGTCTTCGCCAGCAACGGCGACGCCTTCCTCTTCCACGACCGCACCGGCCTGAGCGAGCAGCGCGAGAGCCAGCTCAGCCTGGAGGCCTTCCCAAGCCCCGAGGAGCTCTGGCGCCGCTACTGCCACTGGAGGGGGCTCTCGGATGACGAGCAGCGGGTGGCTCTGCAGCCTTACTACGACGGCGGTAACCGCAAGCAACCGCGCTACTACCAGCGCACCGCCATCCAGGAGGTGGTGGAGGCGATCGCCAAGGGGCAGAAGCGGCTGCTGCTGGTGATGGCCACCGGCACCGGCAAGACCTTCGTGGCGTTCCAGATCATCTGGCGGCTGTGGAAGGCGAAGCGCGCCAGGCGGGTGCTGTTCCTGGCCGATCGCAACGCGCTGGTGAACCAGACGATGACCAACGACTTCCGGCCCTTCGAAGGGGCGATGGCCAAGCTGAGCACCCGCTCCAACACGATCGAGAAGGCGGATGGCTCGCTGGAGGAACTGTCACTGGCACTGGATCGGCAGCGGCGCATCGATCCCTCCTACGAGATCTACCTCGGCCTGTATCAGGCGCTCACGGGGCCGGACGAGCGTCAGAAGCTGTACCGCGAGTTCACGCCTGATTTCTTTGATCTGATCGTGGTGGATGAGTGCCACCGCGGCAGCGCCGATGAGGATTCGGCCTGGCGGGAGATCCTCGAGTATTTCAGCAGCGCAGCCCAGCTGGGGCTGACCGCTACGCCGAAGGAAACAAAGTACGTGTCGAACATCGACTACTTCGGCAAGCCGATCTACAGCTACTCGCTGCGCCAGGGCATCCGTGATGGCTTCCTGGCGCCCTACAAGGTGATCCGTGTGCATCTGGATATTGATGTACATGGCTACCGACCGAAACGGGGTGATGTGGACAAGGACGGCCAGGAAATAGAAGATCGCCAGTACAACCAGAAGGACTTTGACCGGGTCCTGATCATCGACGAACGCACCCGCCGGGTGGCCCGCTGGATTACCGAGTATCTCAAGGCCAGCGGCGATCGGTTCCAGCCCACGATCGTGTTCTGTGTCGACACCGAGCATGCGTTGCTGATGCGTCAGGCCCTGCTCAACGAGAACCAGGATCTGGTGCAGCGGCACCCCCACTACATCACGCGCATCACCGGCAACGACAGCGAGGGCCTGCTGCAGCTCGACAACTTCATCGATCCACTCAAGCCGATGCCGGTGATCGTCACCACCTCACGGCTGCTCTCCACCGGCGTGGATGTGCAGACCTGCAAACTGATCGTGCTCGACCGCGAGGTGGGCTCGATGACCGAGTTCAAGCAGATCGTCGGCCGTGGCACCCGCCTGCACGCCGATACCGGGAAGGACTATTTCACCCTCGTGGATTTCCGCCAGGCAACGAACCACTTTGCCGATCCCGAGTTCGACGGTGAACCGGTGCAGATCTATGAACCCGGTGAGGATGATCCGCCACTGCCGCCAGACACCGGCGAAACCGGATCCGACGACCCCGAAGGCCCGGAGCAGGGAACAGGAACGGGCGGAGGCGGAGGCCGAGGCGGAGGCGGAGGCGGAGGCGGGGAACCGCACCGCAAGGTTTATATCCAGGGACGGCCGGTACTGGTGCTCAGCGAGCGGGTGCAGTATCTCGATGAGCAAGGCAAGCTCGTGACCGAATCGCTGCGCGACTACAGCCGCCGGCTGGTGCGCCAGCACTACGCCGATCTCGACGGTTTCCTGCGCCGCTGGCGGGGGGAGGAGCGCAAACAGGTGATCCTGCAGGAGCTGGCCGAGCAGGGCCTGCTGCTGGAGGCGCTGCAGGACGAGGTGGGTCGCGAACTCGACCCGTTCGATCTGATCTGCCACATCGCCTACGACCAGCCACCACTCAGCCGCGCCCAGCGGGCGGCCCGCCTGCGCCGCGATGTCTTCAGCCGCTACGGTCGCCAGGCACGGGCGGTGCTGGAGGCGCTGCTGGAGAAGTACGCCACGGAGGGCGTGGTAGACGAGCTCGACAACGTGCGGATCCTGGCGATCCCTCCCTTCAGTCAAATGGGCACGCAACTGCAGCTGATCCGCGAGTTCGGGGGCAAGGCCGGCTTCGAGCGGGCCGTGCACGAGCTGCAGAGCGAGCTCTACCGGGAGGCCGCCTGAGCGATGGCCACCTCAGCGCGCACGGCCGTGAAGGCGATTCAGGACATCATGCGCAAGGACGTGGGCGTCGATGGCGATGCCCAGCGCCTCTCGCAGCTGTGCTGGCTGTTCTTCCTCAAGATCATCGACGTCACCGAAGACAACTACCGCTCACCACTGCCAGAGCATCTGCAGTGGCGCAGGTGGGCCAAGGATCCAGAGGGCATGACCGGCGAAACGCTGCTGGAATTCATCAACCAGGAGCTGTTTCCCTATCTCAAGGAGATGCCCCTCAAGGGATCCCACCCCAACCGGGCACAGGTGGTGCGCGAGGTATTCGCCGATGCCTTCAACTACATGAAGTCGGGCCAGCTGCTGCGGCAGGTGATCAACAAGGTGGAGGGCATCGATTTTAACAACCTGGCCGACCGCAAGCATTTCGGCGATGTGTATGAGCAGCTGCTCAACGATTTGCAGAGCGCCGGCAATGCCGGCGAGTACTACACGCCTCGGGGCGTCACCAGCTTCATGGTGGATCGCATCGATCCGAAACCCGGCGAGACGCTGCTGGACACCTCAGGCGGCACGGGAGGCTTCGTCACCTGCTCCATCCGCCATATGCGCGAGCGCTATGTGAAGACGCTCGCCGATGAACAGGCGATGCAGGCGGCACTGCGGCTGATCGAGAAGAAGCCGCTGCCCTACATGCTCTGTGTCACCAATATGTTGCTGCATGGGATCGAGGATCCCAGCTTCGTGCGGCGCGACAACACCCTGGCCAAGCCGTATCGCGACTGGGGTGTGGCCGATCAGGTGAATGTGATCCTCACCAATCCACCGTTCGGTGGTGTGGAGGAAGACGGCATCCAGGACAACTTTCCGGCCGAGTTCCGCACGCGTGAAACGGCTGATCTGTTCCTGGCGTTGTTCATCCGCCTGCTCAAGCCCGGCGGCCGCGCTGGACGCGTCTGAAGCAGCAACTGCTGGCCGACTGCAACCTGCACACGATCGTGCGCCTGCCCAATTCGGTGTTCAAGCCCTACGCCAGCATCGGCACCAACCTGCTGTTCTTCGAGAAGGGCAGGCCCACCGAGAAGATCTGGTACTACGAGCAGCCCGTGCCTGAGGGCCAGAAGGCCTATTCGATGACGCGCCCGATCCGCGCCGAGCATTTCGCCGATTGCGTCGCCTGGTGGGGCGGCCCGACCCGCGAGGGCAGGGTGGAAACCGAGCAGGCCTGGCGCGTGCCGATCGCCCAGATCCAGGAGCGCAACTACAACCTCGACCTCAAAAATCCCCATGTGGCTGCCGCCGACCACGGCGATCCTGAGGAGCTGCTTGCTGAGTTGCAGACCGCCGAGCAGAAGGCCGCCGCGCTGCGGGATCAGCTCAAGGCGATCCTGGCCGAGGCGCTGCTGCGATGAACGCTGAGCGGTTGCTGGCCCTGTTCGAGGAAATCAGCGAAGCCCCCTGGCGGTGCGGGGGAAGTTGGTGGAGCAGGATCCGGAGGATGAGTCGGCGGAGGAGTTGCTTGGGCGTATTTCATATGAGAAAGTCAGAATGGCGCGAGCTGGAGAGATCAGAAAACCCAAGCAGCTCCCAGAAATTGATGAAGCTCCTTTTATGGTTCCGTTGAATTGGACGTGGTGCCGTATTCGCGAAGCAACTAGCGACCGCGCACAGAAAGTCCCTGGCGAACGATTTACCTATATTGACGTCGGTGCTATCAACAAAGAGGCCGGGATCATATCGGAGCCAGCAATCCTGAATCCATCGGATGCGCCAAGTAGAGCTCGGAAGATAGTCAAGAAAGGAGACGTAATATACTCCTGCGTCAGACCCTACCTTCTCAATATAGCAATTGTAGATTTTGACTTTGATCCTGAGCCTATTGCCAGCACCGCTTTCGCCGTTCTCTACGGGCATGAGCTAGTCCTGCCTCGATATCTATGGATTGTTCTCCGTTCTCCATTTATTGTGAAGTGCGTCGAAGAATGTCAGCGCGGGCAAGCTTACCCCGCAATCAATGACGCTGAATTCTCGCTTTTACCCTTCCCCCTTCCACCCCTCGCCGAACAACACCGCATCGTCGACAAGGTCGATGAACTAATGGCACTCTGCGATCAGCTGGAGGCCGCCCGCATGCAGCGCGAGCAGTGCCGCGAGCGCCTGGTGGCCGCCAGTCTGCAGCGCCTCAACCAACCCAGCGACGAGCCGGAGGCCTTCCGCAGCGACGCCCGCTTTGCCCTGCAGGTGCTGCCCAGCCTCACGTCTACCCCGGCCCAGATCAAGCAGCTGCGCCAGACGATCCTGAACCTGGCGGTGCGCGGCAAATTGGTGGAGCAGGATGCGGAGGACTACATTGAAGGCCTCTTAAAGAAAGTTCAAGAGGATCAGAGAAAAGCCTTTGCAAGCGGCGCCATAAAAAAGCCAGTCCTCCTGTCTCGCCTTCACGAAGATCGGCCGTTTGCGATTCCTCCTCAGTGGGACTGGATGCCTTTTGGGAGCCTTGTTGTTCAAGGTCCTCAGAATGGCATTTCCCCAAAGGAGACTGCCAAACTTGACGCTCCCAAGGCTCTCACGCTGGCGGCAACCACAACGGGCAAGCTCCGTCCTGATTTTTTCAAGGCAGTTGACCTCAAGCCTGAGCAGGCAATGCCCTACCGTCTTGCCAAAGGCGACCTGTTATTTCAGCGTGGAAACACCCGCGAATATGTCGGGATGGCAGCTATTTACGATATCCAGCCAGGCAAGTATATCTTCCCTGATCTGATGATCCGCGTCAGGCTGTCCGACAACTTGTGCCTGGCTTATGTCCATCTTGCATTAACTTCGCCACCCCTCAGGGACTACTTTTCTGCAATGGCGACCGGATCATCGGAAACCATGCCAAAAATCAATCAGGGGATTCTGTGTGATGCGCCCATCCCCCTCCCTCCCCTCGCCGAACAACACCGCATCGTCGCCAAGGTCGACGAACTGATGGCCATCTGTGATCAGCTGGAGCAGCAGCTC
>RGNC01000094.1 GCA_010029175.1 Synechococcaceae bacterium WB8_1B_136
TGGGAATCGGGCTCCGGCAAAGGCGCCGGTGCATGGGTCGGATTATCGGCGCCTTCCTGCCATTGCTCCAGGGCCGCCAGGCTGGGCAGCGGGGCTTCGTTGCGCACGAACAGCACCCGATACACCGGCAGCCCCTGCTCCTGCACGTAGGTTTCCCGCTCGGTAGGCACGGGCAGGGGGTTGCCGCAAGGCCAGGGGCGCGCGTCGGCCGTGGGGCGCTCGAAGCAGCCGCTGGCCTCGCACAGGGCCACCATCGGTTCGATCACCGCCAGCACATCGCTCTGGAGGAACAGCTGGCGGCCGGGCTGCAGTGCAGCCGCGATCGCCAGCAGCAGAGGGGGCTGCAACACCCGGCGCTTGTGGTGCTTCTTCTTGAACCAGGGGTCTGGGAATTGGATCGAGACCCGCTCCAACAGGCCCTTCGGCAGGCCAGCCAGCCAGCCTTCAAGGCTCACGTTGGCGTTGCAGAACAGGTAGCGCAGGTTCCCCAGGCCCAGGGCTTCGCGGTCGGCCTCGGCGGCCACCACCAGGGCACGGCGGATCTCGACGCCCAGAAAATTGTGCTCCGGATCCCGCTGGGCCATGGCCAGCAGGAAGCGGCCGCGGGCTGAGCCGATGTCCAGATGCAGCGGCAGGCTTGGATCGGCGAACAGCTGCTCCGGCGGCGGCAGGGGCAGCGGCAGCTGGAAGAAGCGGCTGAGCGGGTTGACGTGTTGGCGCACCATCGACGATCAGGCGGGCGGCGAAGCGGGATCGGGGTTGGCTTGGGGAGGGTTCGGCACCAGGAATCCCCAACTGGCGGTGTAGCCGTGGAGATGGGTGGCACCGGCGATCGGGCCGATTTCGCCGTTGCAGAAGGCGCCGGCGATGGGCAGGTTGGGGAACAGCTCAGCGCAGGTGCTCACATCGCCATCGGGCTGGCCGTAGAGCCCTTCGCCCCGCCCCAGGCAGGCGAACAGCAGTGCGGCCAGGGGGTCGCCGCCGTTGCGGCCTTGCCGGCGCAGCAGCCCCCGCTGCTCCTGGCGGGAGGCCTCCGCATCCCGCAGTTGGAACTGCACCTGCTGACCCACCCGCATGCGCTCCCCCACCGCCACCGAGCCGGTGCGCGGGTCGACACCGATCAGGTTGCGCACCAGGAAGGCGGATTCGCCGCTCGCCCCCGCGGCGCCATCGGCCCCTGGGTTCAGTTGGAAGTTGCTCTTGGCGACCCCCAGAAACAGGGAATGGCGCACCAGCTCGCGCTCCTTGGGCGTGAGGGTCTCAAGAATCGTCTGCAGGCAGGTCACCGGGGTTCCCTGGCGCTGGCCGGAGCTGAGCCGCTGCACCACGTTGCGCTCCGCCTGCTCCACTTCGAACACCGGGCCGATGGGCCGGCAGCCCTGGGCCACAACCGGATCGAGGCGCCAAGCGCCGCCGATCAGGCACCCCACCGCACCATCGACCAGCTGGTCGTTGAGCAGCAGTGAACCGTGGCTGGCGCTGTGCTGGCCGGCGATGCCGCCCACCTTGGCGATGTTGGGACAGGCGTAGTCGAGGCCACTGATCAGGTCGTTGATGCCGGTGCAGCTCGGATCCACGAACAGCAGCATCGAGGCGGCCCGCTCGGGGTCGGCACCCACCCAGTCGAGCCAGGCCTGGCGGGGGCCGTCGAGGTCGGGCAGTTGGCCGGTGTCGAGCTGAAACAGTTGCAGGTCGGCGCCGGGCAGGTCCAGCAGCGCCACGCTGATGGCGGGCTGGTGCTCGAGCTCGCGAGCTGGACCGCCGGCAGCGGTGCCCACCACGCCACCGCCGGCGCAGCCGATCCAGTGGCGTGCCGCGAGCTGGTGGCGCAGCAGGGGCAGCAGGCGCTGCAGGTCGCTGGCATAGGCGGTGGTGCAGAACACCAGGGCCAGATCGGCCGGCCGTTTGGTTCGAGGGGTTCCGAGCTGGGCCACCAGTTCAGCCACGGCCCCCTCGAGCGACACCTGCTGCGACAGGGCGGTGCGGCACCGGGGGGAGGGGGCGCGCCGGCTGCGGAACCGGCGCAGCGGGGATGGAAGCGGGAAACGCCAGGCCATGGCCGGACCCTACTGCTGCAACCACCAGCACGGATCCACGGATAATGACGCCTTCCCGACTTGCCCGCCGTGCCGGACGTGTTGCTCTATCGCACCTTGGTCTGGCTGGACTACCGGTTGGCCGCCCTGTTCGCGGTGGGCCTGCCGCTGGTGCTGCTGATCTGGGCCACCGTGAAGCGGGAGCAGGCGCTGGTCCGTCTGCTGGGGATCTACTGGAAGGTGGCCAGCCTGTTGCTGATTGCCGTGCTGCTGCTCACCGACAACCGGCCGCTCGGCTACCTGATCGCCCTGGTGGCCCAGTTGCTGTTGGTGGTGGCGCTGTGGTTCTGGGTGGATCTCAATGAGGAGCTGGCCGATCTACCCCCCTGGCGGCCGCTGCCCTTCGTGGTGCGGGCCTGGCGCTGGGGCTTGAGCGTGTACGGCGTGATCGGCACCCTGCTCAGTGCCCTGGCCCTCGGCTGCCTTGGCGGTGGCTTGTCGCGCCCGATCTGTCACGTGTGGCTGGAGGCTCCCGACGACCTCCATGGTGGTGTGGCCCGGGTGTTTGCCTTCGTGTTCGGGGGCAACTGGACCGGCACGATCGCCGCCTTTGTGGGCTACGTGGCCCTGGTGGCCTACGGGGTGGGCCTGCTGCAGTTGCTGCTGGTGCGCCTTCCCAAGCAGGGGCGGGTGGCCGGTGGCTTCTGAACCTGTGGCCGCGCTGCTGGCGGCTCTCGAGGAGCTCAGCCGTGGACGGCCCGATCGGGTGCTGCGGCTGCGCGGTGTGCTCCCCGCTGATGACGGGGAGCTGGAGCCGTTCGAGCTGTTGATCTTCCGGGGCTTTTCCAGCAGCGTCAGCCATCCCACGGCCTTTGATCCCGATCAGCCCGCCCTGCCGGTCACGGCGCGGGTGATGGAGGCCGAACTGCTGCTGGGCCCGCTCAACCCGCTGCAGGAACAGCTGTTGAGCGGGCCGCAGCCCAGCGAGGTGTACCTCGACCCGGCCGCCTGGCTCTGAGGCCTCAGCTGAGCACCTCCACGCAGCGGCCGCAGAGCGTGGGATGGGCGTCGTGGTGGCCGATGTCGCTCTCGTAGTGCCAGCAGCGCTCGCACTTCTCGCCCTCGGCCCGGCCGATCCGCACCCGGATGCCGTTCTCGTAGGCCTCCGCCAGCACCGCCGCAGGGGCTGCACCGCCGCGCTGCACCGCCGACACCAGCAACCAGTCCGCCAGGTTGTCCACGCTTGGGTGGGTGCTGGCCTCCAGCCAGCTGAGGGCTTGCTGCAGGGGTGTGCTGTGCTCGCCGGGCTGGAGCTCCAGGTGCACCTGCGCCTCCAGGGAGGCGCCGATGGCATCGGGGCTGGCCTGATCGCCGCCCTTGCCGCCCTGCTTGCGGCAGCTCTCCAGCTGGCGGTTCACCAGGGCCCGCAGTTCGAGGATGCGGCCCATCGGCGCCTCCAGCTCCGGTTGGCGCCATTCAGCGGGAGCCGTTGGCCACCCCCGCTCGAACACCGAGGCCTCGGTCACCGGGTAGGGCAGGTTCTGCCAGATGTCTTCGGCCATGTGGCAGAGCACCGGGGCAATCAGGCCGGCCAGCCGTTCCACCACCAGGCTCAGCACCGTCTGACAGCTGCGGCGGCGGAATGCGTCGGCTGCACTCACGTAGAGGCGGTCCTTGGCGATGTCGAGGTAGACGTTGGAGAGATCCACCACGCAGAAGTTCTGCAGCGCCTGGAAGAAGCGGTAGAACTCGAAGCGCTCGAAGTCGCCGCTCACGCTGTCGATCAGGGCGGCGGTGCGCTGGAGCATCCACTGATCCAGCAGCGGCAGCTCGGCGACAGGAATGGCATCGCGCTGCGGCACGAAATCATGCAGGTTGCCCAGCAGGTAGCGGGCCGTGTTGCGCACCTTGCGGTAGACATCCGCCAGCTGCTTCACGATCCCCGGACCGAGCGGCACATCCGCCGAGTAGTCGACTGAACTCACCCACAGGCGCAGCACATCGGCGCCGTAGGCGGGATCCTGCTTCTCGTTCTTGCCGCCCTCCACCAGCACCGCCGGGTCGACGACGTTGCCCAGGGATTTGCTCATCTTGCGGCCCTTCTCATCGAGGGTGAAGCCGTGGGTGAGCACCCGCTTGTAGGGCGCGTGGCCATTCACCGCCACCGAAGTGAGCAGGCTGCTCTGGAACCAGCCGCGGTGCTGATCACTGCCCTCGAGATACAGATCGGCGGGGTAGTGGAGTTCGGGGGCACGGCTCTCGGCCCCAGCGATGCCGCCCAGCACACCGGCCCAGGAGGAGCCGGAGTCGAACCACACGTCCATCGTGTCGGTGCCCTTGCGCCATTGATCGGCTTCGGGGGCGTACTCGGCTGGCAGCAGCCCGGCTTCATCGCGCTGCCACCACACATCGGCGCCGTGCTCGGCGATCAGGGCCTGGATGTGGCTGAGGGTGGCTTCATTGAGCAGCACCTCACCGGTTTCACGGTGATAAAACACAGGGATCGGCACGCCCCAGGTGCGCTGGCGGCTGATGCACCAGTCGCCCCGCTCGCTCACCATCGCCTCGATGCGGTTGCGGCCGCTGGCCGGCAGCCAGTCCACGCAGGCAATGGCATCGAGGGCCTGCTGGCGGAAGCCCTCCACCGAGGCGAACCACTGCTCGGTGGCGCGGAAGATCGTGGGCTTTTTGGTGCGCCAGTCGTAGGGGTAGCGGTGCTCGTAGCGCTCCTGCTTGAGCAGCAGGCCCGTGGTTTCGAGGGCGCTGATCACGGCGGGGTTGGCATCCTTGAGCACGTTGGTGCCGGCGAACGGGCCCGCTTCAGCGGTGAGATTGCCGGCCTCATCCACCGGGCAGAGCACCGGCAGGTTGTATTTCTTGCCGGTGTTGAAGTCGTCCACGCCGTGGCCGGGGGCGGTGTGCACCAGGCCCGTGCCCGCTTCGGTGGTGATGGTGTCGCCACCGATCACCACCGGGCTGGTGCGCTCCAGCAGCGGATGGCGGTAGCTGATCCCCTCCAGATCGGCTCCCTTCACTTGCAGCAGCGGGGTGAGCGTGAGGCCGAGGCTGGTTTCCAGGCCCTCGCGCAGCTCGGCGGCCACCACCAGGTGGCTGGCGGCCGGCGCGGCCGTCTCGCCGCGGGGGGCCACGGCGCAGATGGCGTAGTCGAGCCGCTCATTCACCGACACCGCCAGGTTGGCGGGCAGGGTCCAGGGGGTGGTGGTCCAGATCGCCACGGCCAGGCCGCCCGCACCCGTGGCCACTGCGGCCGGCAGGCCAGCGGCGGCGAGCTGGGCCGCGAGCGTGTCTGGCAGCTCCACCACCGGGAAGGCCGCGTAGACGCTGGGCGAGGTGTGGCCATCGGGATATTCGAGCTCGGCCTCGGCCAGGGCCGTGCGGGAGCTGGGGCTCCAGTGCACCGGCTTGAGGCCCCGGTAGATGTGGCCCGCCAGCACCATCGCGCCGAACACCCCGATCTGGGCGGCCTCGTAGCTCTTCTGCAGGGTGAGGTAGGGCTGGTCCCAGTCGGCCCAGATGCCCCAGCGCTGGAAGCCGGCCTTCTGGCCCTCCACCTGTTCGAGCGCATAGGCGTGGGCCTTCTGGCGCAGCGTGATCGGGGTGAGCTCCGCCCGCTCGCTGCTGCTCAGCCCTTGCAGCACCTTCAGTTCGATCGGCAGGCCGTGGCAGTCCCAGCCCGGCACAAAACGCGCCCGTTTGCCCTGCAGCAGGGCGGTCTTGTTGATGATGTCCTTGAGGATCTTGTTGAGGGCGTGGCCCACATGCAGGGCCCCGTTGGCGTAGGGCGGCCCGTCGTGAAGGGTGAAAGCCTCGCCGGGGTTCTGCTGGCTGAGCCGCTCGTAGATCCGCTGCTCGGTCCAAAACGCCTGGATCTCCGGCTCGCGCACCTTCGCGTTCGCCCGCATGGCGAACGGGGTCTGCAGCAGGTTGAGGGTGTCCTTGTAGGAGATCTGGCCCGCCTGTGCGGTGGTCTCGGGCGCAGAGCTGGCGGTCACGTCGCCACAGGGCAGCAAGGGTCGATTATCCCGCCTGGCCGCTGGCGGCCTCGATCAGCCGATCGATCTCCTGGAAGGAGCTCACCACCACCGTGGGGTCGCCGGAGACCTCAGCCTCCTGATCGGCGCTGGTCTTCGCTTCAGGGCCGGTTTGCCCGTCAGGCTCAGCACCAGGTTGCGCATCAGGCTCAGCGGCAGGCGCCGGTTCGGCCCGCACCCAGCGCTTGCCGCTGCCCCCCTTGGCCTTGGCCGGGCGCTGCAGAGCGCCCAGCAGGCTGGAGCCGGTGCCGGCGATCACCGCCAGCAAGCGGCCTGAACTGGCGGCGAGCTGGGAGAGGCTGGTCTGCCAGCGCTCCAGCGACCACAGCCTTTGCTGTTCTTCGGGGCTGAGCAGAGTCCAACGCCAGTGGAGCACCTCCCCGCCCAGGCGTCCGATCAGCAAGCCGCCGCACAGCACCGCCAGCATGGGTGAGCCGGTGAAGCGCTCAGCACTGGTCACCAGCACCAGCCCCAGGAGCAGCACCACAGCCCCCCAGGCGGAGTCCCGTGGCCGGCTCATCTCAGGGGCCAGCAGTGGCAGCAGCAGCACCGCCAGACCCACCAGCAGGGCCAGGGTTCCGCTGAGGGTGGCGAGCATGGCCCGAGCAGTGCGTTGGCCCCATTCTGGTCAGCTGCCTACAGTTGCGGCCTGCCCACCTGGCGGAATTGGTAGACGCGCTGGTTTTAGGGTCCAGTGGCTTCGGTCGTGGGGGTTCAAGTCCCCCGGTGGGCATCACTCGGGTCGGCCGTTGGGTTGGCCCCGATCCTTAAGGTGGGATCTCCGTTTGTAAAGGCGCGGTCCCAGGGGATGACGAATGCTCCGGTCCATCCTGCTGACAGGCCCGTCGATCGCCAGGCTCTGCGTGCCTCGGTGAGTGCCGTTCCCAAGCAGTTCCTCGATCCGCCCGCGGCCTGGAATCCAACCGTGGGCCTCTTTCTGGGCGGTTATCTGCTGGCGGGTGTCACCATCGCCGGCTGGTTTCTGTGGGGCTGGCCGCTGCCGCTGCTGCTGGCCACTGGCTTCCTGGCCCTGCATCTCGAGGGCACGGTGATCCACGATGCCTGCCACAACGCCGCCCACCCCAGCCGTTTCTGGAACGCGGTGATGGGGCATGGCGCAGCGATGCTGCTGGGCTTCAGTTTTCCGGTGTTCACGCGGGTGCACCTGCAGCACCATGCCCACGTGAATGATCCGAAGCACGATCCCGATCACATCGTGAGCACATTCGGGCCGCTGTGGTTGATCGCTCCGCGCTTTTTTTATCACGAGTATTTCTTTTTCCAGCGACGGCTCTGGCGCGGCCATGAACTGCTGGAGTGGGGGATCGCCCGTGGAGTGTTCCTGGCGATCGTGCTGGCGGGGGTCAAATATGGCTTCATTGATTTTGTGTTCAACTGCTGGTTTGCGCCAGCCCTGATGGTGGGTGTCACCCTTGGGTTGTTCTTCGACTATCTGCCCCATCGGCCGTTTCAGTCGCGCAACCGCTGGCACAACGCCCGTGTGTATCCCGGCAGGTTGATGAACTGGCTGATCATGGGCCAGAACTATCACCTGATTCATC
>RGNC01000095.1 GCA_010029175.1 Synechococcaceae bacterium WB8_1B_136
CGCGCTCACGATTGCCGACTGTGTGACCAGCCTCGGCGCCTGCAACGTGCCGATGGATGCCTGGGGGATCGACGTGATCGGCTCCGGCTCCCAGAAGGGCTACATGATGCCGCCGGGCCTGGCCTTCGTGGCCATGAGCGATCGGGCCTGGAGCGCCTACGGCCGTTCCGACCTGCCGAAGTTCTATCTGGATCTGGGCAAATACCGGAAGTCGGCCCATGTCGACAGCAACCCCTTCACCCCGGCGATCAACCTCTACTTCGCCCTGGAGGCGGCGCTGGGGATGATGCAGAAGGAGGGTCTTGAGGCGATCTTCTGCCGCCATGCCCGCCACCGCGCCGCCGCCCAGGCGGGCATGCAGGCCATCGGCCTGCCGCTGTATGCCGCCGCGGGCCACGGCAGCCCGGCCATCACCGCCGTGGCCCCCGAGGGCATCGACGCCGAGGCGATGCGCAAGGCCGTGAAGGAGCGCTTCGACATCCTGCTGGCCGGCGGCCAGGACCACCTCAAGGGTAAGGTGTTTCGCATCGGTCACCTGGGCTTCGTCTGCGATCGCGACGTGCTCACTGCCGTGGCCGCGATCGAGGCCACCCTGCAGGGGCTGGGGCTGCACAAGGGCACCATGGGAGCGGGCGTGGCCGCAGCAGCTGCAGCCCTGGCCGGCTGACCTGGCGCCGCCCAGGCCTGAACCCCCCTTCAGGCCTGGGCCCTGCTACGTTGCAACCAACACCTCGCGGGTGTAATTCAGTGGTAGAATGTCAGCTTCCCAAGCTGAACGTCGCCGGTTCGAGTCCGGTCACCCGCTTGAAAACCTGGATCTTCGCCTAAAGCGTGGGCCGTAACCTCGAGAGCTTCAGCGGTGCACTCTCGGTTCAGGCCCGGGGCTTGATCACCTGAAGCACCTGGGGGCCCACACCACCGGCCCGGCGTTCGCAATCCAGTGCCAGCAGGATCAGCCGCGCCGACTCGGCCAGATCGCCCTGGGAAGCTGCATGTTCGGCTTTGGCCTCATGGGCGGCAGCCTGTCGCTTGAGATCGGCGCGGCGATCTACGGCAGCAGCAGAACCGACGAGAACCGAACCCATCACAGACACCATCTGAGAACCAGCTGCGAACAGGTTGTCTGTCCGCTGTCTTCCATGAATGTCGCGATGATGCTAGTGGATGACAGACAGACCACGAGCTGTGATGGAATCCACATCGGTTTCTGGGCTGGGAACCATCAGTATTCAGGTTCCGGGTTCTTCCCGATTACCGCCAAGGTCTGCAATCTGAGCCCGCAACTGGTCGATGCGCTGGCAATCGCCGCGGGTGATGGCAACGGCGAGGGCGAACTCAAGTTTCTCGAGTTGATGGCCGCCCTCGGCATAGGCGCTCTTCTGGGGCTGATTCGCACAGGAGCGAGCGCTTGGGGTGGGGCGCTGGCTGTGGTGGTTGGCCATGGGGCACTTTCTTCCCATTCTGTCACCTTTGGCCAGGGGTCAAGCCGCCATAGGCGGCACCGCGTCAGCGTCCTCCGACTGATCCAGCAGCGCACGGCAGTCGGCCAGCAACACCTCAACGCTCTCCAGGCAGCGCAGTTCGTCCGCGTCGGGCTCGGGGGTGCCGCTGAGTCGCTCCAGCTGCAGCTCCAGCGCTCCCAACCGCTGCTCCAACTTCACCAGGCGGTGCGAGAGAGCCGCCACGGTCTGGGCGAGATCCTCCGTGGTGCGAGTGATCCGGAACGACACCGACTGGCCTGACATCGCTGCACTGCAACTGGCCCGATCAGACCACAGAACCTCCACCTGCTCAAGCCCTCGGCCTCAGACTGAACACTCGCTTGGGCTCCAGGGCCGATGCCGTCACCCCTGAACCTCTTGATCTATCTCCTGGCCGGCGTGGGGGGTGGACTGCTGGCCCTGCGAACGGGCATTCCCGCCGCTCCGCTGGCGGGGGCGCTGCTGGGTGCGGGGCTCGTGAGCATGACCGGCAAGCTGGAGGCGGCGCAGTGGCCCCTGGGGACGCGCACGCTGCTGGAGATCGCCATCGGCACCGTGATCGGCACCAGCCTCACCAGCACAGCTCTGTCTGAACTGCGGCAGCTGTGGCGGCCCGCCCTGCTGATCACCATCACCCTGGTGCTGACGGGACTGGTGGTGGGCCTGTGGTGCAGCCGCCTGCTGGGCATCGACCCCGTGGTGGCCTTGCTCGGGGCTGCCCCCGGCGGCATCAGCGGCATGAGCCTGGTGGGGGCTGAGTTCGGCGTGGGAGCGGCCGTGGCCACGCTGCACGCGGTGCGGCTGATCACGGTGCTGCTGGTGCTGCCGATCACCGTGCGCCTGGTGCTCGGCGCCAAGGGGCCCTGAGCCACCGGCCCTGGATCCAGGCCACCGGCGTCGATACGGTGGTGCCGCCGGACTCGATCGCCATGGCTGCAACCACCACCCTTCGCGTGCTGACCAGGCGCCTGGCAGCCGTTTTGCCCGTGGCCCTGATCGGGCTGAGTGGCCTGGGGAGCCCTGGCCGAGCCGCCGATGCCACCAGCACAGCGGGAGGCAAGGGCGCCCAGGTGTACTGCTTCATGCGCAGTGCGGGCAACAGCCACGACGTGAGCTGGAACGCCGCCTACGCATTGATCAAGCGCCAGAGCGCCAGCATGTTCAAGACGTCCCCGGAACATGCCGCTGTGATGATCACAGAGGCCGTGGTGCAGAACCCGGGCAGCTTCCCCGATTGCGGGCGCTACCTGGGCAGCCTGTTTGAGAAGGCCGCCGCCCGCGATGCAGCGGCTGGCGCAGCTCCCAGCCCCAGCACCACCACCAGCCCAGCCGGTGGTGCTGGCTCCGGCAGTGCGCCCCAGCGCACTGACCGCTACGCCTACTGACGCTGGTGCCGCCTCTGTCCTCCAGCTTTGGCCGCGCCGCTCTGGCCGGTCTGCTGTTGCTGCTGGCGAGCGGCTGCCAACCAGCGGCCGATCCCCAGAACAGCGGGCCCAGCCCCGACGACTGCCTGCGGAACGTGAGCATGGATCAACTGCCCCAGGCCCTTGAGCGCTGCAACGCCGTGGTGCAGGCCTTCCCCGCAAACCCACAACCCCGCAATGAACGGGCCTTGCTCCACAGCCTGGCGGGGGATCAGCAGGCATCCTGCCGCGATAGCCAGGCGGCGGCAGCTCTGCTGCAGCCCTGGAGGAGCCGCCACAGCGTGGATCCCGTGCTGGTGGAGGAGATCAACCTGCGCCGGCGCAGCTGTGCGGCCCTCACCACTCCGCGAGCAACTGGCGCACCATCTGGGGCAAGGCCTGGCGCTGCAGAGCGGTAGAGCGCCGCGGCAACAGCAGCGCAATCCGCTGGGCCTTGCTGGCAATCAGGCCATCCACCAGCTGATCGGCCACGCCGAGCTGCAACCAGTGGCAGTGGAGGCTGCCCTGCATGCCGATGCGATGGCAGCGGTCCTCCGCCTGCTCGGCATCCCCCGGGGTCCAGGGGCGATCCAGGAGCACCACATGTCTGGCGCGGTGCAGGGTGAAGCCAAGGCCACCCGCTCCATAGGTGCTGATCAACAACTGTTCGGCGCCGGCCTGAAAGCGATCCACCACCCGCTGGCGCTCGGGGGGTGGCAGCTCGCCGGTGAGCAGCGATCCCCCCAGCCGAGCCTGCAACAGCTTGGCAACGGCGAGATAGGTGCAGAACACCAACACCGACTCCCCCTGGCGCAGCAACGGGCTCACCAGGGCCGCCGCCGCGGGCAGTTTGTACTCCGCTCCGATCTGCCGCAGCGCCGTGAACACGGCCAGGGCCTCGGCATCGCGGCGCACCTCACCGGCGGCCGCTCGGCGGCGGTACTCGTCCACCGTCAGCTGCAGGCGATGCTGAAACCCCTGGGCCTCCGCCTGGGCCAGCTCCACCGGCAGCAGGTGGCGCTGCTTGGGGGGCAGGTCGAGGCAGTCGGCCTTGCGCCGGTGCAGCAACAGCGGCCGGGTGAAGCGATGCAACTCCTCGAGATGGGTGGCGCCAACGGCCTGCCAGTGCCGCACGCCCCCCGGCTGCTCACGCCAGTGGCCCTGGCAGTAGCGCTCCTCAAAGGCCCGCTGATCACGCGCCAGCGGATGGCCAATGGCCGCCAGCAGCGGAAACAACTGGGACGGCCGGCCGTTCTTCATCGGCGTGCCGCTCAGCAGCCAGACGGCCCGCAGGCGTGGATGGCGGGCCAGGCGCAGGAAGGCCTGGGTGCGGGCAGCGGAGAGGTTCTGGGCGTAGTGCGCCTCGTCGGCGATCAACACCGTGCCCGCGGGAGGAAGGTCGTTGGGGAGGCGCGCCCAGCTGAGCAGCTCCAGCTGCAGGCCCAGGGCCGCCCCCTCCTGACGCCAGTGACCATGCAGCCCGGCGGGGGCGATCACCGCGATGCGGCAGTCGGCAGCGCGCACCAGGGCCCTGGCGGCGGCCAGGGCGGTGAGGGTCTTGCCCAGACCCATCGCATCCGCCAGCAGGGCACCACGACGGGCCAGCAGCCAACGCACGGCGGCCCGCTGGTGGGCGAACAGTTGCCGCCCATCCGGCAATGGCGCCTCCAGCGCAGCGCTGCGGACCAGCTCGCGATGGGGCGGCAGGGGCGGCAGCGGATGGGCGAGCCAGTCGAACCAGCGCCGGAGCTCTGGATCGATCGCAAAGCGACTGCCGAAACGACTGGAGAGGACCACGGCCGCCTCCAGCGGGAATTCCCAGCAGCCTTGGCGCGAACGCCAATGGCCCCGGGGCCGCACGGAGCGCAGCTGCGCCTGGGTGACGGCATCGAAGGGCAGCACCACCTCGATGGTTCCCGCCCGCCCGAGGCGCATCTGGCAACGGGGGGGCACAGCGCTCAGGGCAGCGACTCCAGGCAGGGAGGCTGCAGGCTACCCAGCGGAACAGGGGCGAAGTTGAGCCAAAATCCCCAACGGGCGGCCAAGTTCCACAAAAAGCATCCAACCGATTGGATCGGATGCACGCCAGGGATGCGGTGTTCCTTGAGGATCTGTGCCCCAAACTTCACGTGCGGCGTTGGAGAAAAACGCTCCACACTTTCACCGATCAGTGCTGTATTTACTGCGGCAATCGATCCGAATCCATTGATCATGTCCACCCCCAGAGCCGCGGCGGCCTGAGCACCACCGAAAACTGTGTGCCGGCCTGCCTGGCCTGCAATGGCCACAAGGGGGACGCCGATGCCTTCGAGTGGTACAGGCGGCAACGCTTCTACGACCCCCGCCGCGCCATGGCCCTGCGGGCCTGGACCGCCGGCGATCTGCGGCTGGCCACAAAGTTGCTGCAATGGGCAGCGCCAAACGAGGCCAGCAGGCCACACCACAACCCGCAGCTGCAGGCGGCCTGAACACAGCCCTCACCAGACCCGGCAGGCGGCCGCCCCGTTGTGGCGCTGGCAGATGTCGGCCTGGTGGGCCGGCTGCTCCGGAGCCAGCAGGGCCGCCGCCACCAGCAGGCCCAGCACAAGCGGCAGCACGGCCGGAGCGGCCTGGGTGAGGCCAGGGCTGGCCACCAGGACCCCGGATGGCGGCGACAGGAGCGGCAGCGCGGCACGGGCCGGGAGAGGAGTAGAGAAGCAGGACGCGGCCATCAGCCTGGATCGCGATAACTGATACAGGTGTACTCATGACCTGCTGGGCTGTCAACCCGCCCGCCCGGGTGCTGGTGGTGGGCGGTGGCTACACCGGCCAGCGCTTCGCCGCCGCCGCCGCCGCCCTGGGCGCCAGGGTGTGGCTCACCCACCGCGGCCTGACCCCACCCGAGTCGGGCCCAGCCACCGGCTTGCCATGGCTGCGTTTTGATCCGGACAACGGCCATGGGCTGGAGCTGCCAGAGGGGATCACCCAGGTGCTGGTGACGATCCCCCCCGACAGTGGCGGCAGCGACGTGGCCCTGGAGCAGCTGCTGGATCCCCTGCGCCGGCAGGCGATCACCTGGCTGGGCTACCTCTCCACCACCGGGGTGTATGGCGATGCCCAGGGAGGCTGGGTGGACGAGACCAGCGCCACAGAACCCAACCTGCGCCGCAGCCAGGCACGGCTGCGCTGCGAGCGGGCCTGGCTGAGCAGTGGACTGCCGGCGCAGAGCTTCCGCCTGCCGGCCATCTATGGCCCTGGACGCTGCCCCTTTCAGCAGCTGCAGGCAGGAACGGCCCGGCTGGTGCACAAGCCGGGTCAGGTGTTCTGCCGCATCCACGTGGACGACATCGTGGGGACCCTGCTCCACTGCCTGCAGCTGCCCGCCGCAAGGCGGCCTGCACTCCTGAACGTGAGCGACGACTGCCCCTGCCCGTCGAGCGAAACCCTGGGCTACGCCGCCCACCTGTTGGGCTGCAAGCTGCCGCCGCTGCAGCGCTACGCCGACATCGCCGGCCAGATGAGCCCGATGGCCCTGAGCTTCTGGGCCGACAACCGCCGCGTCAGCAACAGACGGCTCTGCCATGAGCTGGGCTACCAGCTGCGCTACCCCAGCTACCGCGAGGGCTTTGCGGCCAGCCTGCAGGAGGAACGCCAGGCCGCCGGGAGGGCCGCAGGCTCCTAGCGGGCCGTCCCGGCCGGGGGCCCGGGGGCCTGATCCGGATCGGGCACAAACGGCACGCCAACATCGTGGAGCACCCGATCCCAGTGCAGCTCCAACCAGCCGTTGCGCACCCCGGTCACCAGACCAAACACGATCCCCATCAGCAGCAACCAGCGCACCATGCCCACCCCGGCCAGTGAAGCCAACGCTAGGCACCGGCGCCTGGCCATCTCCCTGGGGGATCCCGCCGGCATCGGTGCCGAGGTGACCCTCAAGGCCCTGGCTCACTGGCCGGCAGATCAAGCACCGCCGCTGCTGGTGGGCTGCCGCCGCTGGCTCGAAACCTGCCACCGGCAGCTGCGCGAACGCAGCGGGGAGCCCCTGGCGGATCCAGCCGCCCTGGAGGTGCTGGATCTGCCACTGCCTGCGCCGGTCCACCCGGGCCAGGCAAGCGCCGCCAGTGGTGAGGCCAGTTTTCAATGGCTCTCAGCGGCGGTGGAGCTGGTGCAGCAGGGGCATTGCCATGCCCTCACCACCGCGCCGATCGCCAAGCACGCCTGGCATGCCGCGGGCCATGGCTATCCAGGACAGACCGAGCGGCTGGCGGAACTGACGGGCACCCAGGAGGCCTCGATGCTGTTCACCGCCCGCGCCCCCGGCGGGGGCTGGCGGCTCAACACCCTGCTGGCCACCACCCACATCCCCCTGGCCGCCGTTCCCGCGGCCCTCACCCCCGAACGGGTGCGCCACAAACTCAACACCCTGCTGGCCTTCTGCCGGCGTTTCCGGGAGCGGCCCCGGCTGGCGGTGGCGGGACTGAACCCCCATGCGGGCGAAGCAGGCCAGCTGGGCCACGAGGAGCAGGCGTGGTTGATCCCGCTGCTGGAGGCCTGGCGGCGCGAGCACCCAGAGGTGGAGCTGGTGGGTCCATTACCGCCAGACACCTGCTGGATGGAGGCGGGCCGGGCCTGGCAGGGAGCGGACAGCCACGGGGCGGCCGATGGCTATCTGGCCCTGTATCACGATCAGGGCTTGAT
>RGNC01000096.1 GCA_010029175.1 Synechococcaceae bacterium WB8_1B_136
TCACCGCCGCCGGACTGCTGTGGCTGCTCTGGGCCCTGCGCACGCCGCCTGGCGCAATTGGATCGATCAGTGGCTGGCTGCTGCTGATGCTGGGCATCGCCGTGCTCGCCACTGGCTTTTCACCGGTGCCGGCAGCGGCCCTCAAGGGCCTGCTGAAGCTGGTGAGCTACCTGGGCGTGTACGCCCTGATGCGCCAGTTGCTGGCGGAGGCCCCGCAGTGGTGGAACCGCATCGTGGCGGCGCTGCTGGCGGGAGAGCTGGCCAGCGCCGTGATCGCCATCCGCCAGCTCTACGGCGACACGGGTGAACTGGCGCGCTGGGCCGATCCCAACTCCGTGGCCGACGGCACCATCCGCGTGTACGGGCCGCTGGAGAACCCCAACCTGCTGGCGGGCTACCTGATCCCGATCCTGCCCCTGGCGATCGTGGCGCTGCTGCGCTGGCGCCGCTGGCCCCAGCGCCTGTTTGCCGCGGCCGCCCTGGTGCTCGGTGCTGCAGCCCTCTTCCTCAGCTACAGCCGCGGCGGCTGGCTGGGCATGGTGGCTGCCGTGGGCGGCATGGTGCTGCTGCTGGTGCTCCGCCAGACCCGCAGCTGGCCGCCGCTGTGGCGGCGGCTGTTCCCGTTGCTGCTGGTGGCTGCCGCCGTGGCGGTGCTGGTGGTGGCGATCACCCAGATCGAACCGCTGCGCATCCGCGTGATGAGCCTGGTGGCTGGCCGCGAAGACAGCTCCAACAACTTCCGCATCAACGTCTGGCTGGCGGCGATCGAGATGATCCAAGACCGGCCCTGGCTGGGCATCGGCCCCGGCAACAGCGCCTTCAACCTGATCTATCCCCTCTATCAGCAGCCCAAGTTCAACGCCCTCAGCGCCTACTCGGTGCCGCTGGAACTGCTGGTAGAAGGTGGCATCCCCGGGCTGCTGGCAGGGCTTGGCCTGCTGTTCGCCAGCCTGCGGGCGGGCCTGGCCCAGCTTCAGGGAGAGAACAGCTGGGCCCTGCCGGCCCTGGCCGCCATCGCCGCCATCGCCGGCCTGTGCGTGCAGGGCGCCACCGACACGATCTTTTTCCGGCCGGAAGTGCAGCTCACCGGCTGGTTCTGCCTGGCCACCCTGGCGGTGAGCCGCGACGCCCGGGCCCGCTGAGCGTGTCAGCCACGGCATCCCGACTGATCGCGGGCTTTGATGCCGGCCAGACCCACACCAGCTGCCGCCTGGCCTGGCTGGAGCCGGATGGTTCTACCCGCGTGGCCGCCACTGGGGTGGGCAGCGGCGTCAGCCACCTGGCGGCCCCCCATGGCGAGCGGCGCTTCACTGCAGCCCTCACCAGCAGCCTGGAGGCGGCCTTGGCCGGCCTGGACAGCCGCCCGCCCCTCGCTGCCGCCGCCATCGGCGCCAGTGGAATTGAACAGGGCAGCCCGGTGCAGGCCCTCGGCCAGGCCCTGGCCGCAGCGGCACTGGAGCTGCCCCCGGAACGGGTGGCCGTGGACGGCGACGAGCGCACCGCCCTGCGGGGGGCCTTCGGCGATGGAGCAGGGATCCTGGTGATCAGCGGCACGGGCTGCATCGCCCTCGGACGTGATGCCGCCGGAGCCAGCCACCGCTGCGGCGGCTGGGGGTGGCTGCTGGATGGGGCCGGGTCCGCCATGGACATCGGTCGCGATGGACTGGCCGTGAGCGTGCAGATGGCCGATGGGCGCCTGAAGGCATCCCCGCTGCAGGCAGCCCTGTGGGAGGCCCTGGGGAGCCAAAGTGCCCAGGAGGTGAAGGCCGCCGTGGTGGCTGCAGACTTCGGCCCGGCGGGATTTGCCCGGCTGGCGCCGGTGGTGAACCGGCTGGCCGCCGCCGGCGATGGCCAGGCCCGGGCTGTGATCGAGCGCTCTGCCCAGGCCCTGGCGGCCATGGTGCGAGGCGTGGCCAACAGCCTCGCCCTGAGTGCACCACCGGTGTGCGGTGTGGGCGGCGCCCTGCAGCACCTGGATCAGCTGCAGCTGGGGTTTGCGGCGGCCCTGGCGAGCGAGCTGCCAGCGGCCCGGATCGTGGCGCCAGCCGGGGATGCCAGCGCGGGCGCCCTGGCCATGGCAGCCGAGCTACTGGCCCGGGCCTGAATTGAGCTGCTGATCGGCCAGGGCCGCCAGGTGGCTGCTCCAGTGGTCCACATCACCCTGTTCCGCCGCCTCCACCATCACCCGCAGCAAGGGCTCGGTGCCGCTGGCCCGCACCAGCACCCGGCCACTGCCGGCCATGGCGGCTTCCGCGGCCACCACGGCGGCAGCCAGGGGCTCGCAGGCCTGCCAACCGGTGCGGCGGCCCTTGTCGGGCACCAGCACATTCACCAGCTTCTGGGGGTAGGGCCGGAAACTGCCATCCATCCAGTCGGCCAGGGATCCGCCCTGGCCCTGGATCAAGGTGGCCACCTGCAGGGCCGTGAGCAGGCCATCGCCGCTCATGCCGTGCTGGGCCGAGAGAATGTGGCCCGACTGCTCCCCCCCCAGGGCCGCCCCCAGCTCCTCCATGGCGGCATGGACGTATTGATCGCCCACGGCGGTGCGCTCCAGCAGGCCGCCCTTCGCCTGCCAGGCCCGCTCGAAGCCCAGGTTGCTCATCACCGTGGCCACGATCCGGTTGGCGGGCAGCTGCTGATCTGCCATCAGGGCCTGGCCCCAGAGGTAGAGGATCTGGTCGCCGTCCACCACCCGGCCGCGGCCGTCCACCGCCAGCATGCGGTCGGCATCGCCATCAAAGGCGAAGCCCATGGCCGCCCCCCGCTCCAGCACCGCGGCCCGCAGGGGCTCCAGGTGGGTGCTGCCACAGCCCTGGTTGATGCGGGTGCCATCGGGATGGCCATGCAGCACGGTGAGATCGGCGCCGAGTTCGCGAAACACCGCCTCACCGCAGCTGGTGGCGGAGCCCCAGCAGAGATCCAGCACGATGCGGCTGCCATCGAGGCGGGCACCGCCCACGCTGGCCAGCAGGGCATCGCGATAGCCCTCCAGCAGATCGGGGCGCAGCGCCAGTCGGCCGTTGGCCACAAAGCCCGTGGCGGCATCGCGCTCACCGTGCAGGCCCGCCTCGATCGCCGCCTGCTGGTCTTTGCCGAGTTTGGCGCCGCAGGCGCCGAACACCTTGATGCCGTTGTCGTGGGGTGGGTTGTGGCTGGCCGACACCATCAGGCCGCCGCTCGCCCCCAGGCGGCGAATGGCGCCGGGCACGGCCGGGGTGGGGCAGAGCCCGAGGTCGAACACCTCGCGGCCGGCGGCGGTGAGCCCGGCCGTCAGGGCGGCCACCAGCATCGGACCGCTGCTGCGGGAATCCATGCCCAGCAACACCGGGCCACCCTCCGGCAGCACCCGGCCGCACCAGTAGCCCAACTGCAGCGCCAGGGTGGGGGTGATCAGCTGGCCCACCCGACCACGGATGCCATCGGTGCCGAATCCCGCCACCCCCGCAGGCAGGGGTTCACCGAGCGGGAAGCGGACAGACTCCGCCATGGGGCACCACACCGACAGGTGGGAGCAGGCTAAGGCGGGTGCTCAGCGCCAACGCTGCGGCCACCAGGCCCAGCGCAGCAGGGCGAAGGTCGCCCATAACAGCAGGGCCCCCACCAGCCAGCCCGGCATCAGCTGGAAGGGCCAGATCGGCCTGAGCAGCATCACCAGACCGGCGGCCGCCAGCACCTGCAGGGCCCGGCGGCGCTGGCGCCAGCCCGGCAGCACGGTGAGCGAGGGCGGCAGGGGTGGCAGCTGGGGCAGGGGCAGCTGGGGCAGGCCCATGGCCGGGATGCAGGTCTATCCAGAATGCCAACACCCGCCCAGCCTCCTTGCCAGAGCAGAGCCCATCCGCGCCGTCACCCGCCGCCCCAATCGGCAGACGGCGCCCCGGCCTGCTGCTGATCGGGCTCACCTGCCTCGGCAGCGGCATGGCTCTGGCCGCAGCCCGCCAGCTGCTGGTGCTGTCGGCAGCTCCGCTCACCCCCCTCAGCTCTCCGGCCCAGCTGAAGCAAGCCCGCCACTGGAGCATCGATCCCAGCCGCCGCCGCGACGCCGCCTTGCTGCTCAGTGCCCAGACCGACGCCAGCCCGGAGCGCAAGTTGCGCTGGCTGCGCGGCCAGGGCTGGGGACAGGACCCACTGGCCGCGGGGGTCCTCAAGCAAGCGGCCCTCGCAGCCGAGGCCAGCCAGCACAGCGCCCAGGCTGACCTGCTCTGGCAACAACTCTGGCGCCGTTTTCCGCGGCAAGCCGCCAGCGCCGATGCGCTGTATGCCCTGGGCCGCAGCCGGCCGGCCAGCCGCGCCGCCCTGCTGCGCCGCTTCCCGGCCCATCCCGCTGCCCTGGCGGCAGCTGTGGAAAGCGGCAATGCCTTGCATCTGGCCCAATGGGGGCCCCGTTGGCCCGGGGCGGAGCCGCTGCTGCGGCGCGCCTGTGGCACGCCAGGCGGCAGCCGGCTCCCCAGCGCAGCTCGCCAACGGCTGGCCGCTGGACTGGCCCAGCTGGGGGATGGCAAGGCGGCCCTGGATTGCCTGGGGCCCAGTCCAGCCACGGCAGCCCTGCAGCTGGACCTGGCCAAGGCTCTGATCAAGGGACCTGACGAACAGACCCGCAGAGGTGAGGGCCTGCTGCTGCAGCTGGCCCGGCGCTGGCCGCACAGCGCCGAAGCCCGCGAGGCAACGGCCCTGCTGGCCCAGCAGGAGCAGCCCCAAACCGTGGGCCAGCTGCGCCAACTGCCCGCCGCCCTGCAGGACACGGCCGCCGTGCAGGCCCGCCTGGCCCTGGCACGGCAACGGCCCTGGTCAGGGGTGCTGCAGCGCTGGCCCCGCGATCCGGCCAGCTGGGATCTGCAGTGGGCCCTGGCCCGCGATGCCCTGCTGCAGCGCCAGTGGGCGCGGGCCTCCACGATCCTGGCGGCGCTGGACAACCGGATCCTGCCCCTGCCCCTGGCGGCGCGACAATTGTTCTGGCAGGGCTACAGCGCCCTGCAGCAGGGGCAGACCAGCACCGCCAGGGCCCTGTGGGGGCAACTGCTGCAGCGCTCCCGAAACGGCTACTACGGCTGGCGCGCCGCCGTGCGGCTGGGGCAGGCCGCGGAGATCGATCCCCGCCACATCCCCCCGGCGACCGGCAGACCGAACGCGCCCTCCCGGGCATGGGCATGGCGGCCCCTGGAGAGTGGTGATCCCCACCTGGATGCCCTCTGGCGGGTGGGGCAGCCCCTGGAGGCCTGGGAAACCTGGCGGCACCGCCAGGGGGGGCGCCCGCCCCGCAGCGGCGAGGAGCTGCTGGTGGAGGGGCGCCTGCGGCAGGGGGTGGGCGACGACTGGATCGGCCTGGGCCAACTGGAGCAAGCCAGCCTGCGCCTCCCCCAGGCCAGCTGCGCTGTGCAGCGCCAACGCGAGCAAGACCTCCACCCCCGCCGTTTCTCAGCCCTGTTCGAGCAGGCAGCCCGCCGCAACGGCATCGATCCGGCGCTGGTGCTGGGGGTGGCCAAACAGGAATCGCGCTTCACGGCCGGAGTGGAATCGCCGGTGGGCGCCGTGGGGCTGCTGCAGCTGATGCCGGCCACGGCATCCGAGCTGGCGGGCCAGCCCCAGCCGAGCAGTGCCCTCAAAGATCCAGGTCGGAACGCGCTGTTGGGAGCCCGCTATCTGCGCCAGCTGCTCGATCGGTGGCAGGGCCAGCCCTACCTGGCCGTGGCCAGTTACAACGCCGGAGCGGGGGCCGTGGCGACCTGGCTGGGCGCGAACCGCCCTGATCCCCGCCGGGAAAGCGAGCTGTGGACCGAGGCCATCCCCTACCCGGAAACCCGGCTGTACACCAAGAAGGTGCTGGGCAACCTCTGGACCTACCGGCAGCTCCAGCAGCCGGGCTGCTGAGGGGTGCCGCCCCAGCGGCGGATCAGCTCAGCCCAGATATCCACCCAGTCGGCTGTGCAGGGCCCGACCAATGGCGATGCCCAGCAGCACCCACAGGCTCAGCCCCACGGTCCCCGCCAAGGGTCGCGGCACGATGCGCAGGCGCGTGAGATCAAGGCGAGCCAGCAGCACGGCGGAGGCCAGCACCAACACCTCGCTGAACACCGCCAGGTGCAGCAGGTAGAGGCCCCCGGTGATCACGGCCAGCAGCGTCACCACCAGGGTGAGCGCCTTGCTGGCGGACATCAGCAGCGAAATCTCGCGCAGCAGCAGATCCGGCATGGTGCACATCACCACCACAAACACCGCCTGCAGGCACTGCAGGGGCCAGAAGGCCGGCCCCGACAGCGCCAGCTGCACAGGGGCCTCCGACTGGGCCAACAGCTGCGGGTCCACGTCAGCCCAATGCAGACCCATGTAGGCGCTCACCAGCAGCAGCACCAGCAACATCGGCGCCCGCAAGGGCAACAGCAGCAGGCTGAACAGACCTCTCACAACAGGGCACTCAGGGCAGGGAACGGGCCACGCTGGCCGACGACGGGTCCAACACCAGGGCGATGGCCTGGAAGGGACAGGAGGGGATGCATTGCTCGCACACCAGGCAGCGTTGCGCGTCGAAGTGCAGCTGCCAAGTGGGGGCCGTACTGCGCAGGGCACCGCTGGGACACACGCTGGAGCAGATGCCGCAATCGACACAGCGCTCTGGATCGATCTGGATCTCCCCAGGAGCACGGTTCAGGCCGAGGCCCTGCTGTTCCAGCCACTGCTCCGCCGCCTTGAGGTCGTCGATGTCGCCGGAGAGCTCCACCACCATGGTGCCGCTCTGATTCGGCGCGATCTGGGCCCGCAGGATCTTGGCGGCGATGTCGAACTCGACCGCCAGCCGGTAGGTGATCGGCTGGTGGACCGCTTCACGCGGGAAATGCAGGGTGATGCGGCGTTTCACGCTCTGGCTCCCGCCAGCTGGGAGCGTAGCGAGCTCCGCAAAACTGGCAGAGTGTGGCCTCGCCCGCGGCCCTGCGCCCCAGCCCCTTGAGCTCCCCAACGCCAGCCTCGCAGCCACCCTCGGCCCCTGGCCTGCTGGGCCGGCGCGAGCGGATGCTGCTGGCAGCGGCCGCCGCCGCCCTGGCCCTGCTGCTGTTCGTCCTGCGGGGCGGCCTGCAACCCGCCGCACCCCTGGAGAAACTGGCCAGGCAGTCGCTGGATCTGCCGGTGGCCCTCAGCGATGGTCGGCCCACCCTGGTGGAGTTCTACGCCGACTGGTGTGAGGCCTGCCGGGCCATGGCCCCCGCCATGGAGGCGGTGGAGCAACGCCACCGCGATCAGCTCGATGTGGTGCTGCTGAACGTGGACAACCCGCGCTGGCAGCCGGAGATTGATCGCTACGACGTGAACGGCATTCCCCAGCTCGAGCTGTTCGATGCCTCAGGAACGGCCGTCGGTCGCTCCCTTGGCGCCCGCAGCGCACCCGAGCTGGAGGCCCTCTCCAGCGCCCTGATCGCCCAGGCCCCGCTACCCCAACTGGCGGGAGTGGGCAACCTGAGCG
>RGNC01000097.1 GCA_010029175.1 Synechococcaceae bacterium WB8_1B_136
AACACCTGGGTGAGCACCGCCAGCAGCACGGTGAGGGCGATCTCGTTGGGCGTCTTGCTGCGCTCTGCTCCCTCCACCAGGGCGATCATGCGATCAATGAAGCACTTGCCGGGATCGGCGCTGATGCGCAGGGTGAGCTGGTCGGAGAGGAGCCGGGTGCCACCGGTGACCGAGCCCGCCACATCGGAGCCGGCCTCCTTCAGCACGGGCGCCGATTCGCCGGTGATCGCCGACTCATCCACCGAGGCCACGCCCGCGATCACTTCGCCGTCGGCGGGGATCACATCACCGCCCTGCACCAGCACCAGATCGCCGCGCCGCAGCGCCGAGGAATCCACCAGTTCCACCGAACCATCGGCCAGCTGACGCCGGGCCTGGGTGCGGGCCTGGGTGCGGCGCAGGGCATCGGCCTGGGCCTTGCCGCGCCCTTCGGCGAGGGCTTCCGCGAAGTTGGCGAACAGCAGGGTGGCCAGCAGGGTGAGGCTGATCAGGGCGTTGAAGCCCCGCTCCCGCGCACCGGCCGTCGCATCCAGCAGCCGTGGTTCCAGGGTGAGCACCAGGCAGAGCGCCGTGCCGCACCACACCACGAACATCACCGGATTGGTCACCGTCTGCCGCGGGTCGAGCTTGCGAATCGCCGCCCAGGCCGCCCGCCGCACCAGCCCCTGCTGGCGCGGTCGCTCCAGATAGCGCCGCTCCTGGCGGGGGCCCCGCGGCATGCGGGGGAACAGCACACGCGTTGAAGTGGGCATCTCAGGAGGCCAGGGTGAGCGCTTCGGCGATGGGCCCGAGGGCCAGCACCGGGAAGAAGGTGAGGGCCCCGAGGATCACCAGCACCACCGCGGTGACGCCGGTGAACAGGCCGGTGTCGGTGCGCAGGCTGCCGGGACTGGGTTCAAGGGCCGGCTTGCGGCGGAATCCATCGGCCAGGGCCAGCAGGGCGGCGATCGGCAGGTAGCGGCCCCCCAGCAGGCTGAGGCTGGTGGTGAGGTTCCACCAGGGGGTGCCATCCGCCAGGCCCTCCAGGCCGCTGCCGTTGTTGGCCGCCGCCGAGGCGTACTCGTACACCACCTGGCTGAGGCCATGGGGGCCGGGATTGCTGATGCCCGCCAGCGCCTGCCCGCCCGCCAGGGTGAGGGCTGCCGGGATCAGCACGAAGATCGGATGGATCAGCAGGATCAGGCTGGCCCACACCACCTGGGGCTTCTCCACCTTGCGGCCCAGGAATTCCGGCGTGCGGCCCACCATCAGGCCCGTGAGGAACACCGCCAGCAGCACGAACACCAGCAGAACGGCGATGCCGGTGCCCTGGCCCCCCACCACCACCTGCAGAAACAGGTTGAACAGGGCGGTGAGGATCGTCAGCGGCATGGCGGCATCGAGGGCACCATTCACAGCGCCGGTCATCGTGCCGGTGGTCACCACGGCCCACAGGCCACTGAGCGCCGCTCCAAAGCGCAGCTCCTTGCCCTGCAGATTGCCGCCGTTGATCCAGCCCGCGAGCAGCGGGTTGCCGGCCTGCTCCGCCGCCATGGTGCTCTGGCGGCGGTTGCCCACAAATCGCCCGAAGGCATCGATCGTGGCCGCCGGGATGAGCAGCATCGCCCAGGTGCTCACCAGGTTGGTGAGCAGGGTGGGGTTCTCATAGGGGTGCGCACCGTTGGCGGCCACGAACCCGCCGCCGTTCTCGCCCAGCTGCTTGATCGCCTCGAACAGGGCGATCGGGCCGCGGGGGAGCCATTGGCTGGCGCCCTCCAAGGTGGTGATCTCCAGGGGCGGCGCCAGGGTCATCGGCACGCCATTCACCAGCAGGACCAGGGCCAGCAGCAGCGAGGCCGGGATCAGCACCCGGGTGAGGGAGCGCAGCAGGTCGCGGTGGAAATTCCCGATCGGCCGGCCGCTGAAGCCGCGGATCACGGCAAAGCCCACCGCCAGGCCCGTGGCCGCCGACACGAACATCAGAAATTGCATCGCCCCCAGCTGGGCCAGGTTCCCCAGGCTCTGCTCGGGCACCAGGTGTTGCTGGTCGGTGTTGGTGAGAAAGGAGATCGCGGTGTGCAGGGCCAGATCCCACCGCAGGCCGGTGAAGCCGATCGGGTTCAGCCAGGCCGGTTGCAGCAGCAGCAGCGCCAGGGCCAGCAGCCCGAACAGGGCGTTGCTGATCAGCAGCGGCAGCAGGTAGGCACCGGCCGACTCCGCGCTGCGGCCGGCGTCGCCGATCCAGCGCAGCAGGCCCGCCTCCAACGGGTTCAGCCAGCGATCCCAGGCCGGCTGGGGCTTGTTGTCGAACACCTCGTACAGGTGACGCCCCAGGGCGGGAGCCGTGAGCATGGCCGCCGCCAGGGTGACGGCGGCCAGGAGCCAGGGGAGCATGGGGGAGGCCACTGGAACTGCCCTTTACCTAGACGCTGCCGCCTGTTGATGGGGCCTGAGGCGCGCTGCTTCAGAAGTCGTCCGCCTGGCCGTCCTCCTCCGCCTCAAGATCATCCTCATCGTCGTCGTCGTCCCCCAGCACCGCGCTGAGCAGCTGCCGCACCGTTTCCAGGCGGGCGGAGTCGGCGGCCCACACGGCCACACTCATGGCCTCCTGCTGCTCGGCCTGCAGCAGCTCCTCCAGGGCTTCGAGGTGAAACTCCTCCACGAAATTCACCAGGGCCAGGGCGATCTGCAGGCCTTCTTCCGGGCTGATCTCCGCGTCTTCAATGGCATCCAGCACCTGCTGCACCTTGGACTGGGGCGGGGTGCTGCTCTCGGCGTCGGCGATGGTCATGGTCCCGGTTTGAGGTCAGATCCACCATGGCCTCCCGCGCTGGTGGAGGCAACGCACAGGCAGCGTCAGCTCTGCGGAGAATCTGTGTTGTGGTTTTCCACACACAGCACGGCGGCCATGGGGCCTCCGCCCCGACATCCCAGGCCTTGCCTGGGATCGCTCCAGCCGCTCGGCACTCACCGCCACAGGGAGACCCTCCATTCAGCTTCGCCATAAGACCCATGGGTGCTGAGGCAAGACAGGCTGCCCCGCAGTGGATCTGCAGCGGCTTCGGTGCAGCATGCGGCGCCGGCTGGTCCGGAGCCGCAGGGTTGTCAACGCAAACGTTGAGTTCCTTGGCGATCGCCCAGCTTGCAGATCCTGGCTGGAATCTCGCCTGATCAGGCTGTGGAAAAGCTGTGGAAAAGGGCCTTGGAGGTGGGGTTTGAGGCCCTGTGGGCCGGTTCAGTGGGCCGGTTGCCAGTCCGCCGGGGGTTCGGCTTTGTCGCTGTCCTGCAGCGAGGGGAAGGTCTGGCGAATCAAGTTGGCGATCCGGGTGCGCACGGAGCTGCGGAACGCGGCGGCTGCCTCCGGGCTCAGAACCGGATAGGTGGAATCGATGTTCCCTTCCCCGCGCAGGGGTTTCCAGCTGGTTTTCTCCTGGCGTTTGAGGGCTTCCAGCGGCTCCAGGAAGTCGAAGCTGAGCGTGCGGCCGCTGCTGCCGGCCTGGCTGATCCACAGCTCGCGGGCGGGGATCAGCTCCTTGGCCTTGAGGGTGTCGGGCAGGCCCAGCACCGGCTCGTAGTACTCCAGGGCCCGCAGCTCCTCCTCCAGCAGGATCGGCCAGGCACCGCGTTCACCCTCCTGGAGCCCGGTCTCGACCGGGCTGGCCTTCATGGCCTCCAGGTAGAAGGCCAGCCAGCGGTAGTGCGACTTGTCGCGGGTGCGCTTCTTCTCGCTCCCCTTGCCACTGGCCCGCTTGGGCAGCGCCGATTCCGCCTTGCGCAGGAAGACCCTGTCCTCGCGCTCCAAGTTGATGGCTCCCCAGCGCTGGCGGTACTCCCAGAGCTCTTCATACTTGCGAACGTCTTCCGCCGACCACCCCAGGGCCTTCAGCTCTTCGGCCCGATTCTCCTCGCCTGTCTGCACGCGTCTGTCGCCTTGATGCGCTCGCACACTAGGGCGTGCCTGGTGTGGGGACGAGCCTGAAGCCATCTCGCTCCACCTTGATCTCGAAGCGGTCCCCGGGCTGCAGATCCAGCAGCTCGGTGTAGGCCTTGCCCACCATCAAGTTGCCGTTGAAGTGCACATGGGTGCAAAAACTGAGCTGGCGCCCCTCCTTGCCGAGCTCTCTGCCGGCCTGCTCCTGGAAGCTCACACCCTTGGCCTCCAGCAAGGCCTCGTAGAAATCGGAGAAGCGCAGGCGCTCTGAGCCATCCTTGTTGGTGCTCACGAAGCCGCACTGGCGCACCAGCTCCGATTTCGACACTGGCCCCAGCTCCTTCAGCTTGGCCAACAGGGCGGTCCCGCGAATCATGCTTCAGTTGGAGATTGCCGTTGTTGTAGCGATGGCGCCGGCAAACCATCAGCCCCAGGGCACTCTTTGCGCCGCATTTGCATCGCGGCCTCTGCAATGAGAGCTGGAGCCGTATGGGGAATCGGCTCCAGCCGCAGCCGCTGAAGTAGCGCTGGATCCCAGTCCCGCAGTGTGATCCACTCAGGCAGCCGTATGGCCGCCGTCTGTGGATCGGCCACGGTCCAGGCGTTCGCTGGATCGGGGCTGAACTCCCCATCGATGTTCAGCCAGTGGGGCTGGGATTGACAGCCATCCGCTGCAGCGGGAAGCAGCACGCACCACAGCGCCATGGGGAGAGTTGAGCAGAAGCTGTTCAATGGCCCCATGCTTTGTGGTGGCTGGGGCTGCAGGCGAGGAGGGCTTCCTTTTCGCAGCAGGATTGCAGCCTTCATGCCCAGGGTCTGCCAGCGCTGCATGGTCCGGTGATGACTATGACGGACTGGGAAGCGTGGAGATGGCTGAGGTGGTCAACATCGCAGGGCTCAGGGAACAGGTGTCCATTCCTGCGGCCGGCGTGGAACTCCCGGGCGACCTGGTGATTCCGCGGGCACCACTGGCGCTGGTGGCCTTCGCCCACGGCAGTGGAAGCAGCCGCTTGAGCAGCCGCAACCGCTACGTGGCGGAGGTGCTCCAGCAGGCGGGGCTGGCCACGCTGTTGTTCGATTTGCTGGCAACCGCTGAGAACCACAACGCCAGGGAGCGGTTCGACATCCCACTGTTGAAGCAACGGCTGCTGGCCGCCATCGACTGGAGTCTGCAGCAGGCCTCCGTGGCCGGCCTGCCCCTGGGACTCTTCGGTGCCAGCACCGGCGCCGCCGCCGCCCTGGAGGCTGCCGCTGCTCGGCCTGAATGCGTCCGGGCGGTCGTCTCCCGCGGCGGTCGGCCGGATCTGGCCTTTGATGCCCTGGGAATGGTGCGTTGTCCCACCCTCTTGATCGTGGGTTCCCACGATGTGGATGTGCTGGAGCTCAATGCCTGGGCTGCGGCCCACCTGCGGGCGTCCCACGATCTGCTGGTGGTGCCCGGGGCGGGCCATCTGTTCAGTGAGCCAGGTGCGCTGGAGCAGGTTGCCGTTGCGGCCCGCGACTGGTTCTTGATGCAGTTGACCAACCACTGAATCCGCTGCGGATCTGCCGATGGCTACGCGGGGTCGACGTTCACTCCTCATCGTCTCGCCAATTCGCTGGAGGCTGATGATGGTGGCCATCACTTCCGCTCCGACTGGCTTCAGCATGCGGCAGATGTGGTTCCCGACCGGTGCAAGACTATGCATTCTGGCTGTGTGCTTTGCTCCTATTCTCTGAGTGCCAGCTGATGGCTCACTTGCCAATCTTTTCGGCAGGCGGACTGCTAACCCACAAGGAGTTTTGTGATGAATGATCGCATTCGCGTGCTTCAACGACAGCCGCGGCGTATCTCGATCACCCTCAGTTATCACGTCCATGAGGCGCTGCTCAGTCGTTCCGAGGAGGAGGGACGCTCCGTTTCCAATCTGTGTGCATTTCTGCTGGAAGATGCCCTGCGGGACCAACGACGCAACCTGGTGACACCAGCGCAGCCGTTGATTCATCAGGGAGCTATTTCGCCCAATAGTCATGTCAAAGCACGCCGTTTCTGAACGGTTGCAATGGCGTCTGGCATCCCCGAACGTCACCACCCAGGTGACGTTCGGGGGCTTTCCTGCGCCCTCTGGTTTCAGCGGGGTTGGCTGCGATTCAAGCTCTGTTCTGGATACAGGGCTGGTGTGAGATTGCGCCGAAGCTTGGCCAGGGCATGGCGCTCCAGTCGCTGAACCTGATCCTTGCTGCGGCCGATCATGCGCGCCACCTCTGCGAAGGATCGCTGCTTGGTTTCGCCATAGCGCAGTTGGATCACCGTGAGCTCCGGGCTGGAGAGCAGATGCAGCTGGCTGTGGATCCAGCCATAGTCGTCTTCGATCTCTGGAGCTCGGCTGTCTGTCACCGTGTCCAGGAGAGTCATCTCACCATCGCCGCCGCTGAGCTGCTGATCGAGGGAGATGGTGTTGCTGCGATGCTGGATGGCCAAGGCATAGAGCAGCCGCTGTTCCGTTTCCCCCAACGACTCGGCCAATTCCCCACTGCTCAGGCTGCGACGGGTGTTCATCTGCAGAGCCTCCGCTCTGTTGGCCAGGCTCACCAGATTGACCGGCATCCGAATCGTGCCGTTGTGTTCCTGCAGGTAGCGATTGATCGATTGGCGGATCCACCAGTAGCCATAGGTTGAAAACTTGTAGCCGCGGGTGGGGTCGTATTTTTCAGCGGCCCTCAGCAGCCCCATGTTCCCGGCTTGCACCAGATCCATTGGATCATGGGAGAGGTGTTTGAGTCTCCTCACGTAGCGCAGGGCCACGGTCACCACCAGTCGCAGATTGGCCGTCACGATGCGCTGCAGGGCTCGTCGGCCCCGCCGCTGCAGGGAAGCTGATGGCTGGTCGCTTTCCATCCATTGCTTCACAATGGTGCCGAGGTGAACCTCCTCTTGGGCTGTCAGGAGCGGAATGCGCCCGATGCAGCGCAAGTAATCGCCGAAAGCATCACTCATCAATCCACATGATGATGGCTTTCAATCTTCAGTTCAATGGCTTGATTTCAGTGATCGCTGCGGCATCTCTGCCATCGGAATGCGGCTCGACGCTGCAGTGACAAGGCCTCCAGGACCGATAGGTCGTCTGACGTTGGGGCTTGCTGAGTACCACCTGCCAGAGTTGTCCCATGCGCGAGCGGAAGAACCCTGCGCAACTCAGCAGGTAGTAGCGCCAAAAGCGATAGAAGTCTGCGTTAATATCCCGTTGGAGCATGGGCCAGTTGGCATCGAAGTTCTGCCACCAGGCCATGAGCGTTCGGTCGTAGTCCAGTCCAAAATTCTCCCAGTCTTCAATCAGGAAATAAGACTCGATCCCCTGGCAGAGCTGGCGTGCTGATGGCAATCTCCCGCCGGGGAAAATGTGTCTGTCGATCCAGTCGTCGGTCTGATGGGTGGTGCGATCTGAGCCAATGGTCTGCAGCAGTGCCA
>RGNC01000098.1 GCA_010029175.1 Synechococcaceae bacterium WB8_1B_136
TGCCCTCGGCGTGGTGCTGCTGCCCAACATCGTGTATTCGGCCTTCCTGCTGGGGGGCGTGTTTCTCTCGGTGGCCGGCCTCTACCTGCTGCTCAATGCCAGCTTCGTGGCTGCTGCCCAGGTGCTGGTGTACGTGGGCGCCGTGAACGTGCTGATCCTGTTTGCGATCATGCTCGTGAACAAGAAGGAAAACCTGGCGGCGATCCCCGGTCTGGCCGTGCGGCGCCTGCTGTCCGGGGCCGTGTGTGCCGGCCTGTTCGCCCTGCTGCTGCGGGTGGCCTTTGTCACCCCCTGGGCCACCCCTGGGCCGGAGCCCCTGGGAGAAGAGGCCACGATCCGCATCGGCGAGCACCTGTTCTCCGACTACCTGCTGCCCTTTGAGCTGGCCTCCGTGCTGCTGTTGATGGCCATGATCGGTGCGATCGTGCTGGCCCGCCGCGATGTGCTCTCGGCCGACATCGCCACCGGTGAACCCGCCGACCAGGGGCTGATCGAAAAGACCCGCACCCCCTTGCTGCTGGAGAAAACCAACTGATGAACCTCGACCTGCCCACCACCGTTCCCCTGCAGGGCTACCTGGCCCTGGCGGCCGTGCTCTTCTGCACCGGCGTCTGGGGGCTGATCAACAGCCGCAATGCCGTTCGCGTGTTGATGAGCATTGAGCTGATGCTGAATGCTGTGAACATCAACCTGATGGCCTTCTCCAGCTACCTGGATGGTCAACTGATTCGGGGTCAGGTGTTCGCCATCTTTGTGATCACCGTGGCGGCCGCCGAGGCCGCGGTTGGTCTGGCGATCCTGCTCTCCCTGTATCGGAACCGTGAAACGGTGGATATGGAGCGCTTCAATCTGCTGCGCTGGTAGCCAGGCTGGAGCCGCTGCGATCGCTGCATGCGTCTCAAGACGGTCTGGTTGATTCATCGCGCCGCCAGTCGGGCGGCCCTGGGCCAGGCCCGGCGCTGTGCCGAGGAGCTGCGGGCCACGGGTACCCGTGTGGCGGTGGCCATGAGCGGCCAGCATGCCAACCCCTTCCCTGGGTTGCTGGCTGTGGAGGGTGGTCCACCGGATCTGGCGGTGGTGCTGGGTGGTGATGGCACCGTGCTGGGGGCGGCACGGCATCTCGCGCCCCTGGGGGTGCCGATCCTCTGTTTCAACGTGGGCGGCCATTTCGGCTTCCTCACCCATGAGCGCAAGCTGCTGAGCCGTGCGGAACAGGCCGCCGGCGCCGACAACCTCTGGCAGCGCCTGCGCGACGATCGCTTCGCCCTGCAGCGGCGGATGATGCTGCAGGCCCGCAGCGACCGTGACGACGCGGTGCACACGGCCCTCAACGACTTCTACCTGCGCCCGGGCCTCGATGAGCTCTCCCCCACCTGCGTGCTGGAGCTTGAGATCGATGGGGAAGTGGTGGACCAGTACCGCGGTGATGGCTTGATCATCTCCACGGCCACCGGTTCCACCGGCTACTCGATGGCGGCCGGCGGGCCGATCCTGCATCCCGGCCTGGAGGCGATTGTGGTGAATCCGATCTGTCCGATGAGCCTGTCGAGTCGGCCTGTGGTGGTGCCGCCCCGCTCCCAGCTTGCGGTGTGGCCCCTGGGGGAATTGGGCCGGCGCGTGCGGCTCTGGAAGGATGGAGCCCTGGCCGTTGATCTGGAGCCTGGCGATCGCTGCCATGTGGGCCGCTCACCCCACGAGGCCCTGATGGTGGTGCTGGAGCAGAGCCCCTCCTATTACCGCACCCTCAGCCGCAAGCTCCACTGGGCCGGCAGCCTCACGGCTGCGGAGCCCTCCCCCAACTGAGGCCTGCTGCCTCCTCCCCCTGCCCCTTTGCTGCCATGGCCCTGGAGATCGAACGCCGTTTCCTGGTGGCCGGGGAGCACTGGCGCCGGCATCGGCGTTGGAGCTCCGAGTTGCAACAGGGCTACCTGGCCGCCTCCGCGGAGGGGCTCACCCTGCGGGTGCGCCGGGATGGGGGCGGCCAGGCCTGGCTCACCCTCAAGCTGCAGGCCGAGGGCATCGCGCGCCACGAGTACGAATACCCCATCCCCCTGGAGGATGCCGAGGCTCTGTTGCAGCGCAGCGGCGAGCAACTCACCAAGCAACGCCATGGCCTGGATCTGCCCGGTGGCGAGTGGGTGCTGGATGTGTTCTGTGGTGGCAATGCCCCCCTGTTGATTGCCGAGGTGGAACTGGAGCGCGCCGACCAGCCCTTGGAGGTGCCCGCCTGGTGCGTCTGGGAGATCACAGGCGACGGGCGCTTCAGCAACGCGGCCCTGGCTCGGCGGCCCTTTGCCAGCTGGGAGCACCAGGAACGGGAGGCGGTGCTGCGGCACCTGCGCGGCAAAGCCGCTTAAGATTTGCTCAACACTCTTCGCTGGTCCGGCTTTGGAGATTGGTCTCTACGACCAGCAGGGCATCCTGCGCTTCGCCGGTCGCGACGGGGCTGATTGCCGGGCCTATGCCGAGCTGTTTGCCCTGGAGGAGGGCAGCTTCAGCCTGGAATCCCTGCGGGTGGGGCAGGGGGATGCCAACGGCCTGGAGTCTCCCCTCCCCCTGAAGACCATGCCTCGCCAGGCCAGCCAGCCCAGCGCCCAGCAGCCGGCCTAAGGGGTGCTGCCGTTCGGGGGCAGGCTGCAGCAGTTGAAGCCATCGCGGCAGATCTTGCCGTTGTCCATGGCCCAGTTCAGCAGCGCCACGCGGTTCTTGGCACCGGTCTTGGTGAACACGTTGCTCACGTGGTTGTCCACCGTGCGCTTGCTGATCATCAGGGTTTCACCGATCTCCTGGTTCGTGAGCCCCTGGGCCACCAGCTCGATGATCTCGATTTCCCGCTCCGAGAGCTCCGAGCGCTGATGGCTGAGGTCGCCCAGCTCAGACATCGTTCTTCCCTGCCCGTGCCGGCACTGTAGGCAGCCCTCTGGCCCGTGGTTGATGATGGCGCCAATCGGCACGGGTGTTTTGCGGCTTCAGCAGGCATTGGAGGTGGGCTCCTTCGCCATCACCGCCGAGGTGATGCCCCCCCGGGGTGGCGATGCCAGCCGCGCCCTTGCGCATGCCCGCCTGCTGAAGGGTCACGTGCATGCCGTGAACGTGACCGATGGCAGCCGTGCCGTGATGCGCATGAGCAGCCTGGCCGTGTGTCGCCTGCTGCTGGAGGCTGGCATCGAGCCGGTGCTGCAGCTGGCTTGCCGCGATCGCAACCGCATTGCCCTGCAGGCCGATCTGCTGGGGGCCCATGCCCTGGGCATCCGCAACCTGCTCTGCCTCACCGGTGATCCTGTTCGAGCCGGCGATCAGCCCCGGGCCAGGCCCGTGAATGAGCTGGAATCGGTGCGGCTGCTGCAGCAGGTTCAGGCCCTCAACCAGGGCCTCGATCCCGTGGAGGGCCAGCTGCCCGATGGACCCACCGCCCTCTTCGCCGGTGCCGCCGCCGATCCCCACTGCCCCAGCTGGAGCGGCCTCAAGGCGCGCCTCTGCCGCAAACAACAGGCCGGCGCCCGCTTCCTGCAAACCCAGATGGTGATGGACGCCGAAATCCTGCGCCGCTTTGTGGGGGAGCTGAGTGGCCCCCTGGGGTTGCCGGTGCTGGCAGGGGTGTTTCTGCTCAAGTCGGCGAAAAACGCCGCCTTCATCAACCGGGTGGTGCCGGGGGCCTGCATCCCCCAGACGATCATCGACCGCCTGGCGGCAGCGGCAGATCCCGCCGATGAGGGCATCAGCATCGCCGCCGAGCAGGTGGCCAGCTATGCCCGCATTGCCAGCGGGGTTCACCTGATGGCGGTGAAGGCCGAGGAGCGCATCCCTCTGATCTTGGAACGGGCAGGAATCAGCTCGCGTTGCTGATGGCCAGATCCGTGCCCAGCAGTTCGGCCATGGCCTTCTGCTGGGGCGAAGGGGCAACGTGGTCCTGGCGGCGTGAGTCGGTGATCAGCCAGTCGAGGGCGGCTTCCTGCAGGTCGAAGTGGTCGCCATTGCGATCCACGCAGTAGCGGCCGTACACGAGTTTCTCCACCAGCCGCACGCCGGGGCCGATGCGCGAGTAGTCGAAGATGATCGAGTTGTCGATCGTGGCGCCTTCGCAGATGTGACAGCTCGGTCCGATCATGGCTGGGCCGATGATGGTGGCCCCGTCTTCGATCTTGGTCATGCCGCCCACGTAGATGGGCCCCTGCACGGTGATCTTGTCCCAGTTGGCGGCCACATTCAGACCGGTGTAGATGCCTGGACGCACCTGCTTGCCGGGGATCTGCACCTGCCGCACCTGGCCCTGAAGCACGCTGCGGATGGCCTGCCAGTAATCCGGCACCTTGCCGATATCCACCCATTCGAACTCCATCGGCAGGGCGTAGAAGGGCGCGCCGTTGGCCACCAGGCGCGGGAACAGATCCGAGCCGATGTCGAAGGGGATGCCGGCGGGGATGAAGTCGAGCACCTCCGGCTCGAAGATGTAGATGCCGGTGTTGATCATGTCGCTGGCGGCTTCCGCCACCGCAGGCTTCTCCTGGAAGGAGCGCACGCGACCGTCGTCGTCGGTCACCACCACGCCGTAGCTGCTCACCTGGTCCATGGGCACCCGCTTGGTGATCAGGCTGGCCATGGCTCCTTTGGCCTTGTGGCGCCGCACCGCCTCGCTCAGGTCGAGGTCGATCATGGCATCGCCGCAGAGCACCACGAAGGTGTCGTCGAAAAAGGGCTGGAAGGTCTGGATCTTCTTGAGGCCTCCGGCTGAACCGATCGCATCGCCGATCAGCTGGCCTTCTTCAATGCGGCCCTCAAAGCTGTAGGCGATCTCCACGCCAAAGCGCTGGCCATCGCGGAAGTAGTTCTCGATCTCCTCGGCCAGATGCGACACGTTCACCATGATTTCGGTGAAGCCGTGCTCTCGCAGCAGCTCCAGCAGAAACTCCATCACGGGTTTCTGGAGGATGGGGATCATCGGCTTGGGGGTCGTGTGGGTGATCGGCCGCACACGGGTCCCCTTACCGGCCGCCAGGATCATCGCCTTCATCGGCGCTGTCTGCCTTTGGTGAGTTGGAGCAGCCTAGGCACCGGCATCAGGCCACCAGCGCCTGCCGAGCCGGCCCCCGAGCTGACCCCAGTTCCACGGCAGCGGGCTGCTGCCCATGCGCGTCGGCTTCAATCCGGCGTTTGAGCTGCAGCGGCCCGTAGAGGCCCCCCTGTTGCTCGAGGTCCACCTTGCCCTGGGAGCAGAGGAAGAGCAGGGCCCAGAACACCCCCACGCGGTCGCAGTCGAGGTCGGCAGGGGCTGCCTCCGCCCAGGCGGCCACCAGGGCATCGAATGGTGTCCAGCTCTGGCTCGCGGGCCAGTGCACCAGGAACTGGCTGAGGGCGGCGGTGGTTTCCGGCAGCTTCTCCCGGTGGGCCAGGGCGGCCACCTGCTCGATCACGGCCCGATCGCTGAAGCGCTTGCTGCGCTGGCGCTGGCGGCTCTGGCCCTGCTCCTGCTCCAGGCGCTCGGCAATGTCTTCGAGCTGGCGGATCAGTTCCCCCAGGGTCACGGGCCGCTGTAGAGGCGGTGGTGCCACGGGCCGCCGCAGCAGGTGCCGTTCCGGCCGTCGCGGCAGTTCTATCCCCGGGCTCAGCAGCCAGCCCTGGCCGTTCTCATCGGTGTCGTAGTCGAAGGCGTCCTCCAACGGTGCTGCAGGAGGGAAGGTCTGGGCCTCCAGCACCTCGGCCTTGAGGCCCACCAGCACCGAGGCGGCCAGAAAGGCCTCGCTGGTTTCTGCCAGATCCTGCTCGTAACTGCCCCTGCCGGCGACGCTGCCGGTTCGTCCCAGGGCCGCCACCAGCTTTGGCACCTCGATGCGCTGGCGCAGTTGGTCGAGAAAGCCGTCCACCACGGCGATCACGTCCACATCCCAGGGGTCGAGCTCCCCGCGCATCGCCGCATCCTGCAGCAGCCGGATGGCCAGCCTGGCGCCCCCTTCGGCCACGGATCCGTGCGTACTGCTGAGAAGTTACCGGCTCCGGCGGCCCTCAGCCAGTGGTGGCCTAGGCCTGGGCTGAACTCTCCCCGGCGGCCGGCAGCAGCCCCAGCTGGGCATCCACCGTGGCGCGGTAGCGCTGCACATCCTCCTCCAGCTCGCGGATGCGCACCTGTTGGGCATCCAGTTCGGAGGGGTCCAGCTGCTTCTCCACGCGCTTCACCACTCCGCTCCACACCGCAAACACCCAGGCGGCTGTGGCGCCGATGCCTCCCACCAACAGCAGCAGCGCCGCCAGGGGCAGGGTGAAGCTCAGCCCCGGCAGGACCCTCACGGTGGTGGCGGCGGTGTTCTCCAAGGTGAACATCACCATGGCCAAACCGAAGCTGAAGATCAGCAGGAAGTTCAGCTGCTTCATGGCTGAGGGAGTGCTGGGGGTGTGGGTGGAGCGATCGTAGGAGTGGTGGCCGAATGCCCAACAGGCTGGCCCTGCTCCAGGCCACAGCCGTGGCTGGATCAACCCAGGGCTGGGGCCTGGAGCAGGGCCGGAGGCAGCAGCTCGGCCATGGGAGAGCGCCGGATCAGGCCGTTCACCGGTGGATGGATCACCTTGGCCATGGCGTTGTTCTCCCGTTGCACCAGGGCCTCGATCGAGGCGCGGTAGCTGTCGGTCATGATCCTGGGATACAGGCCGATGCCGATGATCGGCACCAGCAGGCAGCTGATCACATAGATCTCCCGCGGTTCCGCGTCCACCAGGTGGGTGTGGGCGGCCAGTTCAGCGTTCTCCTTGCCAAAGAAGATCTCCCGCAGCATCGAGAGCAGGTAGATCGGGGTGAGGATCACGCCAATGGCGGCCAGCACCGCCATCACAATGCGGAAGCTGAGGGAATAGGCCTCACTGGTGGAGAAGCCCACAAACACCATCAGCTCAGACACGAAGCCGCTCATGCCTGGCAGCGCCAGGGACGCCAGGGAACAGATGGTCCAGAGGGCGAACATCTTGCGCATTTTCTGGCCCACGCCGCCCATCTCATCGAGTTGCAGGGTGTGGGTGCGGTCGTAGGTGGCGCCCACCAGGAAGAACAGCGAGGCGCCGATCAGGCCGTGGCTGATCATCTGCAGCATGGCGCCGCTGGTGCCAAGGGCACTGAAGCTGCCGATGCCGATCAGCACGAAGCCCATGTGGCTGATGGAGCTGTAGGCGATCTTGCGCTTGAGATTTCTCTGCGCGAACGAGGTGAGAGCGGCGTAGATGATGTTCACCACCCCCAGCACCACCAGCAGTGGCGCGAATTGGGCGTGTCCCTCCGGCAAGAGCTGCACGTTGAAGCGCAGCAGGGCATAACCGCCCATCTTGAGCAGGATGCCGGCCAGCAGCATGTGCACCGGAGCGGTG
>RGNC01000099.1 GCA_010029175.1 Synechococcaceae bacterium WB8_1B_136
CCCCAGCGGAACAGCCAGTTGCGCAGGTCCCAGTCGCGCTCAATCGTCCAGCTGGGCAGACAGATCTCCACCGGATGGGGGTGGCTGTCGCCAGCGGGATTCGGCGGCAGAGAGGTGTGGGCGGTGTGCTCTGGCGGGAAGCGATGGGGTTCTTCGCGGATGAGTTGAAACACCTGGGGCGTGCAGGAAAAGCGCAGCACGCCCCAGGGCGGCTTGGCGTTGCGGCCAGTGGCCGGGGCCATCACCGCCAGTTGATCGTCGATCGAGTCGCCGAAATACAACCCACCGCAGACGAGCTGCAGACGCTGCAACCGCTCCAGCGCCCGCTCGTGACACCGTTTCGAACGCCAGATACCAACTGATGTTGTGAAACAGCAGCTGCAGCGGCCAGGCGCGGAAACGACCGTCATCGCCGCGTTGTTTCTGCTGTTCGCTCACCGGATCGGGCAGGTGCCGCAGCCAGATGCGGCGGCGATCGCGGATTGCCCGCTCCACCCTGGCGGCCATCTCCGGCTCGGCAAGCGTGCCGGGCTTTTCCTCAGTGAAGGAGCGATGGGCCAGGGTGCGCTTGGGCTGGCGCAGACGGTCGGGCATGCCATCAGCCCGCAGGATGCCAGCGCGCTGCAGCCGATCCTCGAGGCTGAGCAGCAGGGGTTTCTGGGATTGGTCGCTGAGGCGATCTAGGGAGGCCTTGAGCTGGGCATGCACCTCCAGCAGCTGATCAGCCGAGAGCAAGGCGGTGCCGATCGCATAACCCTGCCGGCGGCTTTGGGGTCGTCCTTTGACCGCCGCCAGGAAGCCATAGGGCACGAGTACGTGCTCCACGTCGTAGCGCAGGGCAGCCTCCTGATCGCTGCGGTAACTGCCCTCCAGATCCTCCAAGCTGCTGATCAGGTGCCGGTAGAGGGGGCTGAATTCCTCACTGCTGCGCCGGGCCCTCTTCGCCCTCTCCGGGGCGGAGGCTTCTGGCTCTGCGGATGAGGACGGCTCCGGTGCATCGAACGGCTGCTTGAGCACGTGACGCAACAGCGTGAACAGCCGCTGAAACACCTCGCGGTGCGCCAGGGCCGGGTAGCCACCATGCAGCGAACTGCCTGGAGTGGGCCCAGCGCTACCGAGATCAATCGGCTGGTCGGCCTGCCAATCCAGCCGGAAGAAGCCGTTGGCCTCGAGCCAGGCAAGGTCGCCGCGGATCGCCTCAGCATCGCCGTAGCCATCGCTATTGCCGCCGTGCACCGCCTTCCAGCTGGCGAGATAGGCGGCGGCACGCTCCGCTAGGTCGCCCTGGGGCTCAGGATTGCAGATCTTCAGCAGCTCAGCGGCTGTGCCTGGATCACTCGCATCCAGACCGTTGAAGCTGGTGAGCAGACGCAGCAGAAACAGCAGCCGCTCCAGATCCAGAAGCCTTGAATAGCGATGCAGGTGCGGCTCAATGGCGCGCTGCCGGTTGAGCGCATTGCGGATGCGGCCATCGAGACCGGCCAGGCGATGCTGCAGATCGGCGGCGGTGCTGCCTTCACCCGCGGCGGGATTGAGCGCCACGATCGCGGCAAAGCCTTCGGCGCGATCGGGCTTAAAGAAGCGGTTGTTGAGGCTGGCGTGGAACTCCTCGATCACCACCTCGGGCACCGGGCGCTCACGCCGCAGGGCCCAGGCCTTGCACTGCTCCAGTGGCGTGGTGAGCCACCAGCCAATCCACTCCACCGGTCGGGGCAGCTGCAGCACCTGGGTGTAAAGCAGCCGCCAGGGCCGGCGGGCGTGGGTGGCATCGATGATCACCGGCCTGCCGGCCTCCACGGCGGCGTTCAGGCGCTGGAGCAACACGCTGCGGATCTCGTCCCAGGGGCCCTGCACAGCAGCATCGCCGAACAGCTCTTCTCGAATCGCGTCGGTGGAGAGCACCAGGCCGGGCTCGCCGGTTTCCCCTTGCAGCAGTGGTGCCAACTGCTGCGCCAGGGTTGTTTTGCCGCTGCCGGGCGGGCCGATCAGCAGGTGGCAGCGCAGGGGAGCTGAAGTCATCTGCCTATCCTGAGAGCACGGGCAACAGATTCAGCTGGTTTTGTGCGAATCACCAGCGGTCGTTCGCACAATCCAGGCCCGGCAAGCGCAGGGATCGCCAAAGACTGACGGGATCCAGCCCGGGTCGTCCGTTGTCCAGCCAGTCTCTCGAGACCTATCGCGTCCCCACCGTGCTCCGCGATCTGCAGCTGGTGGATCTGCTGGAACTCACCGGCAGTACCACCGCCAGCGCGGCGCAGATCGGGTTGTCGCAGCCGAGCGTGAGCCGCCGCTACCGAGCTCTGGCGGCCGATCTGGGGCTGCAGCCTCTTCCCGACGAGCCGATCGGGAAGCGCTACGGCCACACGCCCTGGCTGCAATTGCTGCGGCAGGGGATCAACAGCCACCGCCTGGCCTGGGGTGTGCTGCGCATGGGCGGCACCGATCAAGACGCCGCGGTGTGGAAAGGCCGGATCGGCGTGGAGTGGGTCACGCTCGGCCGCCGGCAGCAGCAGCACTGGCAGCCGCTGCTGCAGCTGGAGCTGCTCGATGCGGAGGCTGTGGCTTGAAGACCCTGAAGCCCTGTGTCGATAGCATTGCTATCAGGGCTGAGGTGTTGCGATGGCCGACCTATTGGTGCGAGGCGTTGATGACTCCATCGTGCAGGCGCTCAAGAAGCGGGCCGGGGCCCATGGCCGCAGCCAGGAAGCTGAACTGCGCGAGATCCTGGCCGCTGCGCTGCTGACTCCGCCCCGGCGCAATCTTGCGGAGTTGCTGGCAGCCATGCCGGATGTAGGCGTGGATGCCGATTTTCAGCGCCAGCAGGATCCAGCAGTGGCCGTTGATGTTGTTGATTGACACCAACGTGATCAGCGAGGCGCGCAAGGGCGAGCGCGCTGACGCGGGCGTTCTGGCCTTCTGGGATGCCGCCTGCCGCGATCAGACACCGTTGTTTCTGGCGTCTGTCACGATCGGGGAGCTGCGCAGGGGCGTGGAGTTCTGGGGGCGATTGCGGGTGCCCAATCCCCACAACGCCATCGACAAGCAGATCGCCGCCATCGCGCTACTGCACGATCTCACGGTGGTGACCCGCAACAGCGATGACTTTGTTGATTGCGGCGTACGGTTACTGAATCCATTCCAAGGCGTGGCTCGCTGAGGGGCCGCCACCAGCTTCTGCCGCAGCCCCGTCAGCGCGGCCGAAGCTGACGCGGGTGCTCGCCTCCGCGGTAGGCGATGGAGGCAGACCAAGCCTGAATGTCGCCCAGGGCATAGCCCTGACGGATCAGTTCATCCCAGCCATAGCTATAGCGCTGGTAGGGGTTGAGCTGCGCGAACACATCGCACTGCTCGGGCTTGCAGAGCCCACGCTGCGCTGCCAACTGGGCGGTCTAGGTGCCTGAAGCCACCATGAACTTCAGGGGCTGATCGCCGAGGTTGTTGCCGTGGCTGAAGCGCCGCAACACCGGCTCGAGCCCCCGCACCCGGGCGGGTGCTCGTCGCCTGGCTCAGGGCTCCAGCAGATCGAGCAGCCGACCGCCTTCATCCACCAGGCGGTGCCGTTTGCCGGTGCTGCGGGCGCGGGCCTGAGCGGTGCGGTACGCGTCGGCTTGGTTGTGCTTCTCCTGGAAGCGCTGCCAATGGCCGAATTGGTCTTGCCACTGGATCACGATGCGGGTCATGGGGGCTCAGATGCCGATCAACTCCCAGCAGCCTGAGCCACGCAGCGGTCTTTGCCAGTGGCGTTCGTGCGAACCACGCCGATGACCATCAGCGAAGCGCCAGCAGCCCCACGCTTCAGCGGCCCACGCAGTGCCTGCGAGCTGCTGGCGGAAGCGTTCGAGGGGATGGAGCGGACCCCGCAGCAGCCCGCCCAGGTGCCTGATGGCCACTTGTCCACGGGCCAGAGCCTGGCCGCGTCCATCCAGCCCGATCTCACGGCAACACCTCCAGCTGAAGAAGCTGCGCAGCCTGGTTGAGTCGCCGGTCGTAGCAGGCGAAGGTCACGGGCTGTTTCGCATTGACCTGCAGTTGATGGGCAGCGGCGAGCTGCACACTGTCGTAGGCCCGCAGGGCAAAGGCGTCGGCAAAGCGACCAGCTGTCTCCACCAATGGCTGGCTGACCTCAACAATGGCGAAGGATGTCCAGGCCTGGATCAGGTGCTGACGCGCCTGTTCGAGATCGTCGTTGCTGATCGGGTCTTCTCTCTGGCGGCGGGCCAGGGCCGCCATCGCTTCGGCCCAGGCAATTCGGCAGACCCCGATGACGTCGGCTGTGTTGCTGATCTGACGCATCTGCTCGGATTGAGCTTCAGCAACGAGCAACTTGATCAGGGCGCTGGTGTCGCAGAAGAGGATCATCCGGTCAGGCCCGATCCTCCAGCACGATGTCGCTGAGCGGCTTTCCTTTCCCCCGCAACGGCACGGGAGGGGGCAGGTTGGGTTTCTGACCGTTCCAACTGATCAGCCCTGCATGGATCGCCCTTTGCAGCGGGTCGGCTGGTGCGCGCTCGTCTGGCTTCACAGCCGTGATGCGTGCGATCGGTTTGCGATGGGAGGTGACTTCCACCACTTCGCCGCCTTGGGCACGGGCCAGCCAGACGGAGAGATGGGTCTTGAGATCCCGCACCGACACCTGTTTCGCGACCACATCTGCCATCACCGACCGCTCCACTGCGACCACAATAGGCGAGGTTGGTGTGCTCGAGCGCAGTCCCAGGGCAAGCTCCGCTGTGAGCGGCAGCACATCCACCGGAGGGGGCAGGTTGGGCTTCTGGCCAGGGCGATGCAGACAGGCCGTGACACCCGCCATGCAGCCTGCGGCTTCGGTTTGAGCCGATGGCCTCGCGCTTCCTGAATGCAGAGGCCCCATCACGGCTACGGATCCGCAAACAGAGCGACACCAATGGCAGCTGCCGCCCGGTTGAGGTGGCGATCGAAGCTGGCGAGCGCAGCACCAAGCCGCTGGGCCAGCTCCAGATAGGTGGCGTCGTAACTGGAGAGGCCATGGCTTCTGGCCAAGGCCAGGATCCGGAACCTGCGTTCTGCGACTGGATCGCTGTCCGTGAGGAAGGGCAGGCTGCTGAGCCTGGCGAGGAAGCGATCGCTGTCGGCCTGGGGCAGCAGGGAACGCCGCTCGGCCACAAGCAGGGCATTGCTCACCTGCAGGTGCCAGAGCCCCGGGATCCACCAGGACGCCTCACCGCAGGCGGCGAGCAGGCGATTGGCACGCTCACGATCGCTGGGGTTTTGGCGCTCGAACAGCCAGGCCAGGGCCATCGAGGCGTCGATCACGATGAGATCCGGCGCTGCGCTCACAGGCGACCCTCATTGATGAAGCCGGCAACCTCTGCATCGCTGACGCCGTGAATGCGTGCGGTCGCCTGCAGGGCCGTCACGGCGGCAGCCACGGCCTCGGTTGCGTTGGCACGGTGGGGAATCAGATCGGCCACCGGCTTGCCCCGCACCGAGATGGTGAACCGCTGCCCCTGCTCCACGGCCCGCAGTAGACGGGAGAGCTGGGCCTTGGCCTCGAATGCCCCGATGCTGACGCCCATGGGTCGCGCAACCTAGTTCACCATCTAGTTTATTGCTGACGACCCTTTCTGCAGCCGCGAGCCCGGGCCACTCACCAGATCGTGTTCAGCTCGCTCAAGGCGCGCAACTTGGCGTCTGCGGATCGGCTGGATCGCCGTGCTGAAACAGCGGGCTGCGAGACAGCAACGCAATCTCCGCCGTGATCGGCAGCACCTCCAGCCGCAGGGCTGCCAGCAGCTGGCTCAGGTAGTGGCTGGGCGCCACATCCTCTGGCAACACCAGGCGGCCGCGTTCGTGCAACAGGGCCAGCTCCAAGAGCGAGATGTCGGCGATGGCCAGCTCGCCACGAGAGAGGCCAAGCTCAAGGGCCTGTTGTGCAGGGGCCGTGAGCCGCTCGGGCTCGTGGGCCCAGAACAGCAGGATGTGGGTGTCACAGATGGTCGGCATCGCCACTCCAGGCGGCATCGGCGCTGTCGGCCCCCAAGGGCGACGCCACATCCACCAGTGCCACGCGGCCCTTCAGGCTCTCGAGCCAGCGGCGAGCTTCCAGGGCTGGGTCGTGTTCGGCCTCGAGCCTGGCGATCACGCGGCCGCGGGAGGTGATCTGAATGGCCTCCCCCGCCTGCACGCGCTTCAGGTAGCTGGGGAGGTGCTGCCGCAGGTGGGAGACGGAAACCTGCGTCATCCTGTGTACATGCGATTTGTACACGATAAGCCCAGCGCCCCGCGGCGCAGTCGCCCCACGCCGATGGCTCAGCCGGACTGAGCGCCAAAGCAGCCGCTTCAAGCGACGCTCGCAGAAGGTGAGGCTTTTTAAACCTTGAAAATTGAGCGCATGGAACAGGATTTCCAAGGCTTCGGCACTGGCCTCAACCGTCCTCAGCATTGAGCTGCGCCTGCGTCCAGGCGCAGCGGCGGCCCAGCTGTTTCAGCAGGGTGCTGGCGTTGGCCAGCCCAGCCGCTTCAAACAGGGTGAGGCTGCTGATGGTTTTGGTAGACGGCTACCCATCAGGCGCTCGAGGCTCTGGCCGGGCTGCTGCAACTGCGCGGTGATCACCTCGATCACCTCCTCGAGGCGTTGCCGCAGCAGCGGGATGGCCAGATAGGCCTGGGCCTCCGGCAGCCCGTGGATGCCATATCGCCGCGCCATCCCCGAACGGCCCAGACCCTGCAGCTGCGGCAACACGAACCAGATCCAGTGGCTGCGCTTGCGGCCAGCGCGCAGTTCCGCCAGGGCGCGCTCGTAGGCGCTCGGCACGCCACGGTTCTGAGCGGCCACGAAGCGCTCAGGTCCGCTGGAATCAGTCAAGCGACGCCACACCAAAGGATCTCCGTCGTTCGCAGGAGAGACCTCGATCATGAGCCGTTCTGCGGCGAAGGTACTCCCATCACCCACCCAAGGGCCATGCAGATCATCGAGCTGGAACGCGACGACTGGAATTTTTTCTGCCCTGCCAAAGGTCGGCCGGTGTTCACCGACGACGGCGAGCCCAATACTCCAGCCCTGCGTGGCAGCTGGTGCCATGAGGTTCCCGAGGAGCCCATACACCTGGCCGAGGAGCTCAAGCCCCTTTGGCAGCAGCACCTCGATGCCCAGGCCGCGAAGGATGAGGGCGCCGACGTGGTGGGCTTCCTGCAGTCGCTGGACCGGCCGAACTGGGTGGCCTTTGAGATCATGCTGTGGGTCTTGCCTCCGCCCATCGCCTGGGAGAGCTGGAAGACCGAGGAGCCCGCCCCG
>RGNC01000100.1 GCA_010029175.1 Synechococcaceae bacterium WB8_1B_136
TGCAGCTCCGCCTGCCGCAGCACCGCGGTGATCGCCTCCACCACCAGCTCGTGCTCGCGCCGGTCCTTGTCGGAGTGGAGCAGCTGATCGGCGCCGGGGCCGATCGGGGCGGTGCCGGCCAAGGCATCGCTGCGCAGCTGGCCCTGGCGCACGGTGAGCAGCCGCTCCGGGGAGGCCCCCAGCAGGGCCGAGCCGTCGCCCTGCTGCCACAGGAACCGGCAGCTGCCGCTCTGGCTCTGGCGCAACTGGGCCAGCAGGGTGAGCGGATCCAGGGGGGCATCCAGCAGCAACTGCTGCCGCACCGCCAGCACCAGCTTGCGCAGGGTGCCGCTCTCCACCAGGGCCAGCCCCTGCTCCACGGCGCGGCGGTAGCCGCTGTGCCAGGGGGAGCGGCTGTGCAGGCCCGGGCCGCGGCTGCGGCCTGATCCGGCCTGGGGTTCCGCGGGCAGGGTGTTCAACAGCCGGGCCTGTTCCCACAGCTCTTCGGCGATGGAGCGGGCGGTGACCTCCCCCCCCAGGCTGCGCTGGAGCCGCAGCCAGCAATGGCGACCCTGGCGGCTCAGCTGCCAGCGGGGCAGCACCGCCTGCACCCCGGGCACGCCCTCCCCCTCCTGCAGGGGGCTGTCGAAGAAGGAAAACGCCAGCAGGATCCTCGGCCGGGCCAGGGGCGGGCAGGCCTGGGGGGACGCCAGGCGGCTGAGGCTCACGGCGCTGAAGCGCTGGGCCAGTTCAAAGCGCCGCGGGCCGCTCAGCTCCAGGCTGTTGGTGCGCCCGCTGGCGGCCAGGCACAGGCCCGGTGCGCTGTCCCAGAGGAAGCGGAAGCGCTCGCCCTCCTCGAGCTGGGGCAGCAGCGCCAGCGGGTCGCGGCCGGGCAGGGGCACAGCCAGGCTGAGCACGCCATCGCCCTCCAGCTGGCGGGCCCCATGGGCTGCCGCCGCCAGCAGATCGGAGAAGGAAGTTGTGACGCTGGGTGGAGCCTGCACCGGAGGCGGGCCGAAGCGGCTGCTCAAATGTATGGGCCTTCCCGCTCCGCCCGTTGCCGGCACCCACGTCCGAGCCCCAGGTCGTCGCAAGCCTTCACGCCTCCGAAGGCGCGGATCGACGGCGTCTGTGGAAGGCCGCGATCAAGTGGCCGATGTATGCCGTGGCGGTGATGCCGGTGCTGCTGGCGGCCGGCTGGCGCCTGGGCCACGGCGAGCTGGTGCGCCTTGATCAGCTGCTGCTGTTCCTGGTGGCGGCGGTGCTGCTGCTGGCCTGGGAAAACCTGGCCAACGATGTGTTCGATGCCGACACGGGCGTGGACACCCACGGCAAGCCCCACTCCGTGGTGAACCTCACCGGCCGCCGCGACCGGGTGGCCCTGCTGGCCAACGGCGCCCTGCTGCTGGGCCTGGCGCTGATGGCGCTGGTGGCCCTGCGCAGCAACCCGGCGGTGCTGGCGCTGGTGCTGGCCTGTTGCGGCATTGGCTACGCCTACCAGGGGCCTCCCTTCCGCCTGGGCTATCGCGGCCTGGGGGAACCCCTCTGCTGGCTGGCCTTCGGGCCTCTGGCCACCGCTGCCGGCCTGCTGGCCCTGGCCCCTGCTGCCGAAGCCGCCGCCCAGGGCGTGCCCTGGCGGGCGGCCCTGGAGCTTGGCAGCGGTCCAGCCCTGGCCACCACGCTGGTGCTGTTCTGCTCCCATTTCCACCAGGTGGAGGAAGACGCGGCCCATGGCAAGCGCTCGCCTGCGGTGCGGCTGGGCACGGGCCGTGCGGCGGCCCTGGTGCCCTGGTTTGTGGCCGGCACCCTGGCCTGCGAGTGGGCGCCGGTGCTGGTGGGGCAATGGCCGCTCACGGCGCTGCTGGGGGCCGCCGGGCTGCCCCAGGCCCAGGCTTTGGTCCGACTGTTGCGGGAGCACCACCGGCAGCCCGATCGCATCGTGGGCAGCAAGTTCCTGGCAATCCGCTTCCAGGCCCTCAACGGCCTGGGGCTCGCGCTGGGATTGGCCCTTGGCCCCGTGCTGGCCCCCCTGCTGGGTCCGCTGGCCGGGGGGCGCTGATGGCAGGTCGGGCGCTGCGGCTGCAGTGGCGCCCCTTTGCCTTTGCGCTGCCGCGGGCCCTGGTGACAGCCCACGGAGCCGTGCAGGAGCGACGGGGTTGGCTGTTGCGGCTGGAGGATGGCGACGGCCGGGTGGGCTGGGGCGAAGCGGCGCCTCTCGATCAGCAGCCTGAGGCGTTGGGGCCCAGGGACGACCATGACGCCCTGGCCACTGTCATTTGTCAGCTTGGGGCCCACCAGGAATGGCAGACGCTGGATGAGGCCTTGCCGCAACTGCCTGGGCCCTTGGCCTTTGCCATCGGTGCCGCCCTGGCCGAGTTGGACGGCCTTGTGGGGGGACCTGCGGGGTGGCTGGCGGCGCCTCGATCAGCCTTGCTTCTGCCAGCTGGCAGGGCCGCATTGCCGGCTCTCGAGCGTGCTCTGCACCACGACATGCTGCAATCTGTCAGCAATTACCCCGCCGCCAACCTGGTCGGGAACCATGTCTCCAAGGCTGAGCCCCCATTGCCTTCACCGCCCTTCACCGTGAAGTGGAAGGTTGCGACCGGTGATGACCGGGAGGAACGGGACCTGCTCGAGACGCTGTTGAAGCGGTTGCCTGCAGGTTCACGTCTGCGGCTGGATGCCAATTGTGGGTGGCGCCGCCCCGAAGCGATTGCCTGGGCCGAACGGCTTGCTGCGGAGCCGGCGTTGGAATGGCTGGAGCAACCGCTTCCGACCGATGATCTCGAAGGCCTGGAGCATCTGGCGCGTCTGCTGCCGGTGGCATTGGATGAGTCCTTAGCCCAGCAACCGGTGTTGCGACAGCGCTGGAAGGGATGGCAGGTCCGCCGCCCGGCACTAGAGGGCGACCCGCGGCCGTTGTTGGCTGATCTCCAACGAGGATCTCCTCACTTGATGGTGAGCACGGCCTTCGAAACGGGCATCGGACGGCGTTGGTTGGAGCACCTGGCCGCCTTGCAGCTTCGGGGGCCTACCCCTACAGCCCCCGGCTTAGCCCAGGGCTGGTGCCCACCGGGCGAACTGTTTGTTGCTGATCCGCAACGGGTGTGGCAGGGGGCGCGATGCAGCCGCTGATCTTGACCCCCTCTGCCTTCAGTGATGCGGCAGCGGCGGGCATGGTCCTGGAAGAGGCCTGGCGGCAGCACAGGCAGGTGGGCCTTGGGGCCTTGGAGGATCGGGACGACCTGCGACGGGCACTCGGCCTGGGGGATGGCCTGTCACCGCGGGGTCTGCAGATGGGAGCCGCGGTGGTGGTGGGCAGTGGTGGCAGCAGTGGTCGGCGTCGCTGGTGCGTACAACCCTTGTCCCACCTGGAGGCATCAGCAAAGGCCACGGGGCGTTGGCTCCAGGCCCAGGGGGTGGATCCGAGCAGCTGCCTGCATCTCAACGCCCTTCCTCTCCACCATGTCAGTGGCCTTATGCCTCTGGTGCGATGTCGCCAGTGGGGAGCTCAGCTGCGCTGGCTTCCCCCGTCGTTGCTGCGGCGACCAGCTCAGCTGGCCGCCGCCTTACCCCTCGACGACCCGCACACGAAACCGGTGCTGCTCTCCCTCGTGCCTACCCTGCTGCGGCGATTTCTCGCCGATCCGATCGCCCTTGACTGGCTGCGACGTTGTCGGGTGATTTGGGTGGGTGGTGCTCCCCTGGAGGCCAGAGATGCCTCTGTGGCCCGTCGGTCGGGTTTGCCTATTTCTCCATGCTACGGGGCCACGGAAACGGCGGCGATGGTGTGCGCGCTTACGCCGGAGCAGTTCTTGGCCGGTACACAAGGTTGTGGTCACCCCCTGCACGACGTAGATCTGAGGCTGGATCCTGCCTCTAGCGCTCTGGAGGTGCACTGTCAAAGGCTCAGCCCAGGCTGGCTAAAGGACGGCCAGCTCGTGCCTCTGCCCCAGCCGCAACCGGGTTGGTGGCGCAGCGGTGATGGTGCCAAGCTCACGGCCGGCGGGCTGCAGATCCTTGGACGGCTGGATGGTGCCATCCACAGCGGTGGCGAAACCCTGTTCCTTGAGATGTTGGAGGCCCGCCTGACAGCGGAAGCCGAGGCGGCGGGGCTTGGGCTGCAAAAACTGATGCTGCTGGGGGTGCCGGACCAGGTCTGGGGCGAGCGGCTCGTGGCGCTCTTGCAAACTGTTCCTGGCACCAGCCCGGCCGATCTGATCGGGGGCCTCCAACGGCTGGTGGTCCGTTGGAGGCCCGCAGAACGCCCCCGCCAGTGGCAACACTGTCCTGAGCTGGCAGTCAATTGCCAGGGCAAATGGGAGCGACACTACTGGCGCCAGTGGCTGCAGGCCCGAGAACTGCTGTCGCCGGCGAGACCATCTCAATCCTGAGCCTCAAAGGGGCCTGACCGCATCGCTCAAACCGGAAGCTTCCAACCATTGATGTATGGGCTGGGGCAGAGGGCAACGGCGACGGGTGCTGGACTGAATGGCGATATGGCGCATGAGCCCCTGGGCCACCAAGCGCTCCTCCAGGAGGAACCTGTATGTCACTTCAAAGGAGTAGGCGTCGAGAATCACCGGCAGCAGCTGTACCAGCAATCGATCGCCGCAGCGCAGAGGTTGTTTGTAATCAGCCCGGCAATGAATGATTGGCACGGCTACCGCAGGATCTGTCGATTGGGCACTCGGAAACACATCCAAGGTCTCCAGGCCGAAGCGATCGAGGCTCTCCTCCCAGGCTTCGTGGCACCAGCGCAGCAACTGGTGAAAATGCATCACCCCGGCCGCGTCGGTGTCACCAAAACGAACTGAACGCGTGAGTCGCAACCAGGGAGCGGTGGAGCTGCCATGGGGGCTGGCACCTGCAGAGTTGTTGTCCAAAATCTTTTATCCCTCTCAGGCTATGGCGCTCAGTCTGCCGGCCCGGGGAGCATTCCTGAGCTTGAGTGTCGCATCTCAGAAGCCGGTTCCACCAAAGCCCGAAGGGGGCGTGGTGCGACTGTTTCATCCATCTTCCCGGGACGCTGCTGTCACAGCGCCTGTGTAGTAAGACTCAGGATGGCATCGTCATAGTCAAAGTCTGAACGGGAAGCTGGTAGATCTTCATATCCGAAGGTGTTCCGTCCAATCACGCGGAAATGACTGATGTGATCGGAGTTGGCCGCCTCGAATGCGAAGTATGTGTTGCCCTCACTGCTGCACGCATAGGGGAAAAGAACCGCATTCTCGAAGATCGTCCGGGTGTCATGAGAGGCGGTTCGATCGCCCGCAACCGTTAGATTTCCGGGAAGGTTGCGGGTGTTGTCATCGGCCAGGGCCACCTTCTCATAGCCCGGATCACCGGGGTAAAAAGTATCGCCCGTGAGTGAATCCAGCACGCCACCAGCAAGATCGACGGCTCGGTAGAGGCCGAGGTTGTTGTTGAGCGTGGCCTCCCGCGATAAATTCAGGCGAAGTGTTACTGCTTGGGAAATCCCCAGCAAGTTGAAGGCAGGCACGAGGGACTGATCGCGGGCAATATAGTCATCCAGGCCTGCAGGGTTAGAAGTAATTCCAATGACTAAGTGACCGATCCCAGGGGCCTCAAACTGAAGAATGTCAGGGGTGGAGCTTGCTGACGAGGTCAGTAGCAGGCCCCGCTGGGATTGACCCTGCAGTGCCACTAGGCGGAAGGCATTGGCGGACGGTAGCTGCAGACTTGTTTGGAACAGCGACTGCTGTGAAGAGGAATCAATGTAGGAATCAAAGTTCGGCGATGTCTGGAATAATTGCAGCCCATATTGTTGAATCACTTCTCGGCTGGGAGACGCAGTATCTAAACCAGGGGTCGATTCCGATAATAGGTAGAAACCCAGATCGGCAAGACGGGACAGCGCCGTGGTGTCAGAGAGCTTTAGGCTGAACTGAAGATTAACATTGTAACTGGGTTGCGAGGCTGTGCTGGTATTGGGGAGCGAACCGTCCTTCAGGAGAAAGCCAGCTGATTGGGACTCCAGTACAGGCTGATCCTTGGCTAGTGCCAAGGTCATTTGAGAGATGCTTTGTTGGTTGGCAAGATCTACTGTGGTTCCATCCATGGCCACAGTGTCGTAACGGAGCCCATTTAAACTATAAAAACGGGCTCCATGGCGTGTTAGAGGATCATAGTTCGCGTTGCGCAACTGAGTATTGTCTATTAGTACGAGTGCTGGGGTCGTTCCCGCAGTCAAGCCAGCTTTTTGATCCCAGAGAGACCCGGCAAATAAAGCAGTGTCAAAGGTTGCGGAGTAGCGCGTTAGTGCAGGGGTGTTGCTGGAGCTGCTGACGCGAGAACGGGTGGCTAGGCCATATCTGTACAGAGTGTCTGATATTTCGTCCATGTTGAAGCCGAGAGCGGAAATGGCTGCTCGATCGGGGCCAGTCACCAATCCCCGGGTGGGATAGGTGGCATACTGCAGATTGCTGGAGAGCTGATTCCGGATTGTTCCAAGGGCAAAGCTGATTTCTGGCGAGATGGAATTCAGGGAGAAGGGTATGCCCAGGTCATTCCATTCTTCCCCAGGCGTGCGCAAGTTGTTGTTGTTATTTTGCGGTATGTAATAGTAATCGCCCGTCTTGTTGCTGTAGTACTCTCGAATTGGCACTTGCCCATTGTCTCCGTACTGCACCGCGATTGCCTTTTGGTCGAGGAGTAGCCACGCGCCTCCCCAGGGATGCGGCTCGGGTTCGCTAAGCGAATAACGCCTTACCCCCGGCAGGCTTGCATGGGTATAGAGCTTCAGGGGACGACCTCCATCTTTGCCTTCACTAAAAGCAAGGTCTAGGACATCAATGCTAAGCTCATTGTTCCCGCTGATAAGTCTGCCGGAGAAGGTTGCTGCTGCACCCTTATAGGTGCCGCTGCCATTGAATGTCATTATGCCGCCGATGGAGTCTAGGCGCAGCTCAGCGTTTTTAATGCCAAAAAGGTCGTCGGCTTTTGCGCTTCCTGTGATCATCTCTATCTTTCTGTTTTTGATAGCAAGCTTCTCTGCTGCAAGAGCTAGGCTGGTGCCATCAAGGTCAAGGGTTAGTCTTGCATTCTGAATTGCATAAGTCGATTCTCGACCTGAGCTATCTGTTGAATGGACTACTTTTCCATAGCCTGATACTCTTTTGTTCTTTTCGAGCTCAAAGGAGATCGCTCCAGTTGCTTCCCATTCTTGAGCCTGCCATGTGGTGGCGCCAGCAGCCGTGGTGATTTTTTTGAGAACAATGTTGTTGGCAGCAACAGGAGAGGAGAAGAGACCACCTGAGG